>CBDVDY010000019.1:0-19672 GCA_965372875.1 uncultured Alphaproteobacteria bacterium
CGCCGATCCGCTCGGCAAATTACTCGAGATCCGGCCCGGAGACGCGCGGCACCTGCGCGAAGGCATGCGATTGAACGACAGGGTACAGGCCGGCGGTACGGGAAATGCTGTCCCTCTCGCTTCCGAGGTCGCGGCAGCCCGCCTTGCTCTCCGACTTTACGTCAACGATCCACGGCGAAGGCCTGGGCCGCATGATGCTGATCGCCTGCTTCCCCAAGAGCGGTTCGACCCTGCTGCGGGAGTGCCTCCTGGCCGCCACCGGGTAGAACATGCTCAACCTGTATTCCGATGGCCATCAGAACGAGCGGGAGATCCACCTGCCGTATATTGTCGACAATGCCGGGGCCAATTCGGTGGCCCACCTGCACCGCAGGGCCACCGCATCTAACATTAATATAATTTAATCATTTCAAATAGATACGATCGTTCTTGCAAGGAATACCTTCGATTTTCTGGTGAGCATGGCGGATTTCATCGGCGAGGGGGCGTGCAATATCGTCTTTTTCCCGGCCGATTTTTCCGGTTGGGACCGCGCCGATCAGCTCGATGCTATGGTCGCAAAATACGCGCACTGGTAGGTTGAGTTCTTCGCCTCCTGGGACGACGCGGCCCGGCGCGGCGAAATCGAGCCCGGACGTCGATTTCTCCCCGATTGGGCTATGGCCCAGACTACCGGACCTCTTCGCACCACCGTATCCACATGTCCCGGTACGCCGCCTCGACGGCGCGGGCCAAGCCGTCGTGGTCGAGCAGCGGCGAAGTGGCCATGCGCTCGCGTAGGCTGGCCCGCAAATCGGCTAGGCCGTCCTTGTCATCCGCCAGGGCCACCGCGCGGGCCACATATCCCGCGACATCGGGCGCCACGTCCACCGTGAGATCCATCGCCGACAGAAATGAGAGCCCTTGCCGATTGAGCGACGTCTCTCCCATGAGGGTTACCACCGGCAAGCCCATCCACAGTGCGATGAACGTCGTCGATCCGCCGTTCATCGGAAAGGTGTCGAGGGCGATATCGAGGCCTTCGTAGAGGTCCATCCCGGCCGGCCAGCCTCGTTCCACCGCGTCAAATGATATGCGGTCCAGAAGCCCGTGCGCCTCGAAGGCGGATGCAATACGCCGGCGCATGCTCTGGTCCCCAAATTGGCCGTGCACCAGGATCAGGCGCGCGCCATGCGTCTCGTGCAATACTTGTGCCCAGGCGTCGATCGCGGCTTGCGTGATGCGTGACGGATTGTTGAGCGAGCCGAAGGTGACGTATCCTCTGCGATGCGCCGGCGAGGGGGTGATCGCCGGCCATTCCGGCAGGGGCCGGAAGCTGAGGAAACAGCGATCCAGGCGGTACGGAACCTCGCTGTAGTGCGCGTCGCAATCCGCGCCTGTCACCCACGAATCCGTAAGCACGTAGTCCATGGCCGACATGCCCGTGGTCTGCACCAAACCGACGATATGGCTCACCTGAACCGGGGCCGGGCGCTCGGCGAAGGCCAGCAGCCGATTGCCCGCCGTATGGCCCGCGAGATCGACCAGGATGTCGATGCCGTCCGCGCGCACCTGCTCCGCCACCTCGTGGTCGCTCAGGCCCGTGGTCGGGCGCCAACGGTCCGCGTATTCCCGATAGCGGGCGGTGGTATCGTCGGGATTGGCGATTTCGGCGTAGCAGAATATCTCGAACCGATCGTGGTCGTGCGCCGCCATCAGGGGCTCGAGGAAGTAGCTGACGGCGTGGGCGCGGAAGTCCGGAGAGACGTAGCCGATGCGCAGGCGGCGGTCCGGGTCGGGTTCGTTCCCGTGCGGCCGCGCCAGTGCGGCGAGCGGCGCGGCGTGACGTGCGTCCCAGCGCCGGCTCTCGGCGAGAATCTCCGCGGCCGAATAGTCCGGCGCGCTGTTCATGCAAAAGAGGAGGCTGCTGTGCGCGGCGTGGTTGTCCGGCACGAGTTCGAGCGAGCGGCGGCAGGCGGCGGCCGCCTCTTCCAGATCGCCGCACGCCATCAGGGCGCCGCCCAGATTGTTCATCGCTTCCGCGTAGTCGGGCTTGAGTTTCAGGGCGCGCCGGTAGGAAGCGGCGGCCCGTGTCGGCTGTTGCATGCCGATCAGGGCGTTGCCCAGATTGTAGTGCGCTTCCGCATTGTCGGGCTCCAGCCGAAGCGCGGCGCGGCAGGCTTTCGCGGACTCCACATTTCGATTGAGGTTGTTCAAGACGACGCCGAGGTTGGATTGCGCCGCGGCATTATCGGGATTGAGCGAAATCGATTTCTCGATCAACTCGACCGCCTCCTCGTTTCGCCCACCTTGGGAGACTATGACACCGAGCAATTGCAGCGCGCCGGGATGATTCGGGTGGTTCCGCAATATCTGCTTGTATGCGGCCTCGGCGTCCGCCAGATCGCCCGCGCGGTGCATCGCCATCGCGGACTGGAAAGCCTGGGCCCGTCGCCCCGCCCCGGACTCGGCCATTGCGGCCGTCCGCTTTTGCCGGCGGGCCGCCTTGATCCTGACCCTGCTCACGGGCGGTCCTCGGCGGGCTCGACGGCGGCGGCCAGGCCCGCGTGGTCGAGCAGCGGCGAGGCCGCCATGGGCGCGCGCAAGCCCGCCCGCGGATCGGCCTCGGCGATTTCGCGGAGAACGTCGAAACCGCCGGGAATCAGGCGGGGCGCCTTTGGAGCCTGTCGAGCCTCCACGCCTCGGAACGACCTAATTGAGCGGTTGATGTAGCGCCGGATCTTCATGGAACAGAAGCTTCGGGCTTACTCCGGAGCAAATTGACAGGCCGTGCTTGGCGATGGTGTCCAGGTCCTTGATCCCCAGCATGTTGAAGCCATGGGGCTGCTTGGCGAGGTAAATCTCGCGAACCGGGATGATCTCAACCGGGGTGTTGCCGGTCGCAACGTTGCTCTGATAGTCGCGCACAGCGAATATATTGTAGCCGAAGTCTTCCAGATATTTCACGAATTCCGTGTTTTCCAGCCCGCCCGACCAGTCGACGTAATAGCTCGCGAGTTCGAATATCAAATCCGGGGCCTCTCCAGCCGATTGTTTTAGGTAACGGTCGGCGCCACGCAGGGCCGGGAGTTCCGCTCCTTCGATATCGAGCATAATCACGCCGAACTGGTCAATGTCATTCCTGGTACCGTATGTGTTCAGCGAAATCGTGGAGAAATCGCCGGCGTCCGGCTCGTCCGCGATGGCGGTGGCGCCATGCGCGTCCAGCCCGATCAAACGCGCGGCCTTGTCGTCCTCGTGCCATAGCGCCAATTGATTGGCGACGACGTTATCGAGACCGTTCGCCCGCAGATTCGCGGTTAGCAATTCGAATTGCTCGGGATTGACCTCGAAGCAGTGACAGCGGCCGCCGCTGTCCGCAACCGCCCGCCCCAGCAACAGCGCGTGGTCGCCGAAGTAAGCGCCGCCAATCACGACGTGCGCTTTGTCTTCGGACAAACTTAGCAGCAGTTTGGTCGTCTGTGGTTCCCAGCAATGATCGGGGGAGTCGTTACCAGCCATGATAAAGTCGCGGGAGATCTTCGAGCGATAGGTGAAAGTAAATTTGAGGCCGTCGCTCAGTGTTTTCTCCAATACGCCAACGTCTCGGTGGAGGGCGTCTACGATGGGACCGGAAATAACTTCCCGAGCGTTGATCCCGCGCGCGATGAAGCTGCCTTCCAATTCTCTGAGCGCCGTCAACAACCGGGCCCGCGCGTCGGGGTCCGCACCGATTTTGGCGAGCGCTTCGATAACGTCGTCAACGCCGGCTAGAGATTTGTGCAGAGCAGGATTGATGGCTGTCATTGCAGAGTTCCACTTCCATCCCAGGGTCAAAACGAGGTGTCGGGCCACGCGACTTGGACTGGGTAATCGCCCCGCTTGGCGGGTTCAGGTCGAATATGAACGGCCGCGGCTTGTGGCATAGATTTATCAATCTCCGGTTTACAATGTGTTAAGCATAGTTCGTGCGGGTCGCGCTCGGCGACAGCGTGCACCACCGTTTCCACATGTCCCGGTAGGCGGCCTCGACGGCGCGGGCCAGGCCCGCATGGCCGAGCAGCGGCGAGGCCGCCATGCGGTCGCGCAAGCCAGCGCGCAGTTCAGCCAGGCCATCCACATCCGCGGCCAACATCGTCGCGCGAGAAACATAGCCCGCGATATCGGGTGCCACATTCTCTTCCAGTTCCATCGCCGACAGAAATGAGAGCCCTTGCCGATTGAGCGACGTCTCTCCCATGAGGGTTACCACCGGCAAGCCCATCCACAGTGCGATGAACGTCGTCGATCCGCCGTTCATCGGAAAGGTGTCGAGGGCGATATCGAGGCCTTCGTAGAGGTCCATCCCGGCCGGCCAGCCTCGTTCCACCGCGTCAAATGATATGCGGTCCAGAAGCCCGTGCGCCTCGAAGGCGGATGCAATACGCCGGCGCATGCTCTGGTCCCCAAATTGGCCGTGCACCAGGATCAGGCGCGCGCCATGCGTCTCGTGCAATACTTGTGCCCAGGCGTCGATCGCGGCTTGCGTGATGCGTGACGGATTGTTGAGCGAGCCGAAGGTGACGTATCCTCTGCGATGCGCCGGCGAGGGGGTGATCGCCGGCCATTCCGGCAGGGGCCGGAAGCTGAGGAAACAGCGATCCAGGCGGTACGGAACCTCGCTGTAGTGCGCGTCGCAATCCGCGCCTGTCACCCACGAATCCGTAAGCACGTAGTCCATGGCCGACATGCCCGTGGTCTGCACCAAACCGACGATATGGCTCACCTGAACCGGGGCCGGGCGCTCGGCGAAGGCCAGCAGCCGATTGCCCGCCGTATGGCCCGCGAGATCGACCAGGATGTCGATGCCGTCCGCGCGCACCTGCTCCGCCACCTCGTGGTCGCTCAGGCCCGTGGTCGGGCGCCAACGGTCCGCGTATTCCCGATAGCGGGCGGTGGTATCGTCGGGATTGGCGATTTCGGCGTAGCAGAATATCTCGAACCGATCGTGGTCGTGCGCCGCCATCAGGGGCTCGAGGAAGTAGCTGACGGCGTGGGCGCGGAAGTCCGGAGAGACGTAGCCGATGCGCAGGCGGCGGTCCGGGTCGGGTTCGTTCCCGTGCGGCCGCGCCAGTGCGGCGAGCGGCGCGGCGTGACGTGCGTCCCAGCGCCGGCTCTCGGCGAGGATGTTGGCGGCGGTGCGATTCGGGTCATGCGCCATGCAGTAGAGAAGGTTGCTGTGCGCCTCCCTGTAAGCCGGTTGTATCTCGAGTGCCTTGCAATAGGCCGCCTGCGCGCCGACAAAATCGCCGTGATCCTTGAGCGCCCCACCGAGACAGTCATGGGCCGCGGCGTAGCCGGGCTGCAGCGCGACCGCCCTGCGATAGGCGTCTAGACCGTCTTGGTGGCGGCCTGCGCCGCGGAGCGCGTTGCCCAATTTGCAATACGCGCCGGCGTTGGCAGGATCGAGCGCCACCGATTTTTCGAGCGTGGCGACCGCCTCGTCCTTTCGCCCAAGCCTACGGAGAGTCGCCCCCAGTCCGGCATACGCCTCGGCGAAATTGGGGTCCAATGCAATCGCCCGCCGAAAGGCTTCGGCCGCCTGCTTTAGTTCGCCGGTGCCGATAAAGGCGGTGGCGAGATTTGCGAAACAGTGGGCGTTCTGGTTGCCGCGAGCGATCGCTTTCTTGATCAATTTGACGGCCTCATCGCGGCGTCCGGCCTGAAGCGCGATCAGGCCCAGATAATGCAGGGCTTCCGGATGCTTGCGATGGCTCTGGAGGATGCCGCGGCACAGGGATTCGGCCTGATCCAAATCCCCGGTTTGCGCCAGTTGCGCGACCAGCGACAATTCGTGGTCGATGGACCGCTTGGCGGCCGCAGGGCCGTCAAGGGACGCGCTCGACAGGTTTCTCTTCCCGCGCCGCGTGGCCAACTGGCGATTCTGACGATTCAAACTGGATTCCAGCGCAAATGTTCGTAGGGCACCGGCACGAACTTGTACCGCGGCCGAAACGCTAAGGCGCGGCCGTCCACTCCCGACCGGTCATTCGCCGTAGAATCGGTCATCCTCGGTTAACGGCGGGTTAAGTGGCGGCGGCCGACGGCTCGCCGGTGGAGGTCGCCCGGGCCCGCTCCCCGTCCGGCGGCGCGGCATCACACCTTGACGATGAGACCCTGGCCGGTCGGCAACGAGAGAATTTTGATCTGCCGTTCGCTGGCGAAGGCGTCGAAGGCGTGCTTCTGGTTGATGTGCGCCGCCCAGGCATAGTCGTCCAGGATCACGATGCCGCCCGATACCAGCTTGTCCCAGAAAAATTCGGCGGCGGCAATTTCGGGCGCGACGCAGTTCATGTCGATCGACAGGTAACAGACCTTGTCGGTATCGACCTGGGCCAGCGTGTCCGGAACCCTGCCCTTGATGATCCTGACATTTGGAATGTCGGCAAAGGTCGCCTTGACCTGATCGAAGCACTCGGCGTAACCCTGATTATACGCTTGCAGACCGATTTGTTTTTCCGCCTCGCTCAATTGCTCGAGCGGGATACCCTGGAATGTATCCAGCAGATAGAACGTCTTGTCCGACAATGTTGCGAAATCAATGTAATGGGTCACGGCACGGGACAGGATGCCGGTGTTGACGCCGCATTCGACGAAATCGCCCTCGAGCCGCTTGACCTGATGGGCCGCCCAACAGCAGACATGGACCCGCCATTCGATATGCAAATCGCCGCCAAGGGTCTGGGCGCCCAGGCGATAGGCTTCGGCGAACTTGGCATCCTTGATGAAATCCGCGTTGTGCTTAGTGGCCAGACCATCGGTGTTATAGGTCAGGGGACCCTGAACCAATTCGCGGCCGTCGGCCAACGGGAAATCCAGATTCAGCGAAACTCTTTGCGATTGATCCGTCATGCCGTGACTTCCTATTTTACGCGTTTGAGGAGCGCGTTTGGCCAATAGGTCACGCGGTCCGCAATCATGCCTTCGTTGAATGGGAATGCCGGTTCGTCGATTTCGAAGCGCTCGTCGCGGCTGGCGAATTCCTCGGCGGCGGCCGTGGGGTTATTCCAGTCCCAGTCCGGCTTTGTACGGGGCGCGCCCTTGAGCGGCCCCATCAAGCCGTCGCAAGCGATGATATATGAACCCACGGATACCATCGGGCCGTAGGCTTCGAGCTCGCCCAGCACATGTGCCTTCGTGTGGTTGGAATCGAGCACGACGAACACCCGCTCGCCGGGTTCGATCAGCGAACCCACCTGTGCGACGATTTCCGCGTCCACCGAACTGCCTTCGATCAGCGTGATGTACTCGAAAAGCTCGTGCGCCTCTATGGCGGTGCGGTTGTGCGGCCGGATCTCGATGTCGATGCCGATTACCCGGCCCCGGCCCATGGCCTTGCACAAGCCGGCGTAAAAGATTTGTCCGCCGCCATGGGCCACTCCGGTCTCGACAATTACGTCCGGCTTGACCGCATAGATCAGCTCCTGAATCCGGATCATGTCTTCCGGAAGCTGGATGATCGGGCGCCCCAGCCAGGAAAACCCGTAAATGTATTTGGTATCCCAGCCACAGCGCAACCAAGCCCAGGAGATGGCCTTGAAGGCTTCCTCCGATTGCAGCGGGTAAATCGAAACGCTTTCGTCGTTTTCGACCGTTACCTCGGCGTTCTCAAAGTCGATTTTGATCATGCCGATACCAGCTCCTGCTTGTATGCGGCCACCAGCGCATCCAGGTGATCCGCCGGCGACGCGGGAGTCATGCCGAATTCGTCGCGCAGGCGATCGATCGAGATCGGCGGGAAGACGGTTCTTGCCGCTCCCGGCGTCCACTCCACCTCGCAGCCGGTGACGCGCCGCAGGCCCTGCAACAGTTCCGCATGAGTGACGTTGCGGCCGCTAGCGACATTGTAGACCCGACTCCGCCCGCCACCCGCGATGCGGATCAGCGCCTCGACCGCATCGTCGATCATTATGTAATCCTTGGCGGAGTCGGGCGCCGTGCGCAGCACTACCTTGCCCTTGGCGACGGCGTCGCGGAGCACCGAATCGAAAAACATCTCCGAAGAGGGGTTTACGCCGCACACGTTGGACAACCGGGCGACGCGCACGCCGCCGCCGCCGCGCGCGTGGCAAAGGGATTCTCCGGCAATCTTGGAGATGTCGTAAAGACTATCGGCATCGGCGGGATCGATCCGCAACGTCATCTCCTCTTTGGTGGCGTTGCTCCCGGCATAGAGACGGGTGGAGGAAAGATACAGCAGGCTTTCGAACGACGCCTTGCGAAGCACGTCGAGTAGCCGGCAGACGTGGGCTTCCACGGTTTCGTAAGGCCGGCCGCGGAAATCCGCGGTCAGGCCGATGCAGAAGAATACGTGACCGAGCGGCTGCTCGAATATCGCCGGATCGTCCCGGCCGGGCGTGAAGCACTCCGCCCCCGAACCGCGAAGGCGACGCGCCAGATGCGAGCCGATAAACCCCGAAGAACCCAGGACGGTATAGGTCATTCCCGGTACCCGACGGTCTTTGCGGGCATGCCGAAATTGATTGAATAAGCCGGTAACTCGCCGCGCACCAGGGAGGCGGCCCCGACCACGCAGCCCTGGCGCAGGATCGCACCGTCCAGGATTACGCAATTGGCGCCGATCCAGACATCGTCCTCGACCACGATGCCGCCGCGCGAGGGCATGAAGCCCTGCTCGTCGATGCGGCTATTTCGGTCGCTGATTTGATGGTTGGTCGGCGCCAAAGTGCAGTTGGCGGCAATGGCCACATGGGCGCCGATATCGATCCCGTTGCCGGTATAGATCACGGTGCCGGAATTGATGTAGCTGTGCGCGCCGATGCGCAAATCGCCCGTGCCGCCGGTTGGCTTGATCTTGACGAAGGCGTCGATCATCACACCGTCCTCGATGACGATGCGCGAGCCGCGCTGCGAGTCCTCGACATCAGCGAGCTTCGAGATGCGTGCGGTTTTCGCGACGATCAGCATGGCGCCAATTCCAACGCCGGCAGCGCCCGGTCGCGGTCCGACATGAAAGGTTCGTCCAGCGGCCAATCGACCGCCAGCGTCGGGTCGTCCCAGCGCACGCCGCGCGACGACGCGGCATGGTAGGACCCGGCCATCTCGTAGAAAACTTCGGTGTCGTCCTCGAGCGTCTGAAAACCGTGCGCGCAGCCTTTCGGGATGTAGATCATGCGGTGGTTTCGGGCGCTCAGCTCGACGCCAATCCACCTCAGGCGGCTCGGTGAGCCGCGGCGCAGATCGGCGACCACGTCGAACAGGCGACCGGCGGTGCAGCGCACCAGCTTGTCCTCCTGATGCGGCGCGGTTTGGTAATGCAGACCGCGCAACGTGCCCTTGCGCCGGCTGAAGGAGACGCTCGACTGGTCGAACGGAACCGCCAGCCCGCGGGCGGCGAACTCTTCGCGGCACCAGGTGCGGGCGAAGAAACCGCGCTCGTCCTCGATCCGCTCGGGCTCGACGATCAGCACGCCGTCGATGTCGGTGGTGCGGAAGATCATGGGATGATCTCGATGCGCGGAATGGCGACGACGAACCGCGCGCCCCATTTGCGCGCATGGGCAAGCTGCTCGATGATTTCGTCGCGCAGGTTCCAGGGCAGGATGACGATGTAATCGGGCCGGGTTTGGTCCAGCTTTTCCGGCGCGAAGATGGGAATGCCGACGCCGGGCAGGCGCTTGCCTTGTTTGTGCGGGCTGCGATCGACGGTGTAGGCGATCTGGTCCGGGCCGACGCCGCAATAGTTCAGCAGAGTCGCCGCCTTGGCCGGTGCGCCGTAGCCCGCGACCGTGCGGCCCTCGCTCTTGGCGTCGGCGAGAAAGTTCAGGAAATTCGTGCGTATCTCGCCGACCGCCTCGGCGAAGTCGCGATAGGCATCGATGCGCTCGAGGCCGGCGGATCGCTCCTTGGCTTGGAGGCGGGCGACACTGGGCTCGATGTCGCGGCCGCTGTCATGTCGGGCGGCGAAGATGCGCAGGGAGCCGCCATGGGTCGGCAGTTCGTCGACGTCGAAGACGACCAGCCCGTGGCGCGCGAAGACCCGCTCGACGGTCAGCAGCGAAAAATACGAAAAATGCTCGTGGTAGATGGTATCGAACTGCACCTCGGCGAGCAGGTTGAGGAGGTGCGGAAACTCCACGGTCAGGACGCCCTCGGGTTTAAGGGCGGTGTACAGTCCGGCCACGAAATCGTTGAGATCGGGCACGTGGGCCAGGACGTTGTTGGCGATCAGAAGGTCGGCCGCGCGGCCCTCACGCACCAGTTCCGCCGCCAGGTCGCGGCCGAAAAACCGCACCACGGTGTCGATGCCCTTGCGCTTGGCCGCCTCGGCGACGTTGGCGGCGGGCTCGATGCCGAGGACCGGGATGTCGGCGCGCTGGAAATATTGCAGCAGATAGCCGTCGTTGCTGGCGATCTCGACGACGCGGCTGGTGCGGCCGAGCGCCAGGCGTTCGGTCATGGCGGCGCAATAGCGCTCGGCGTGGCGCAGCCAGGTGTCGGAAAAAGAGGAAAAATAGGCATAGTCGCCGAACAATTCCGCCGGTGACTGGAATTCGCCGAGCTGCACCAGAAAGCATTGCGCGCAGACCCAGGCGCGCAGCTCCAGCATCGGCTCGGTCTCGGTCGCGGACGCGGGATAGCGGTTGGCCGGCGGCGAGGCGCCCAGATCGACCAGCAGCTCGGCCAGCGGGGCATCGCAAAAGCGGCACGAGCCGCCCGCCGCCGCGATTGGCTCTGGCGGCGGAATTTTCGCGGCTTCAGGCGGCATGGGTCACCGGCGTGCCAGGGGTGGCGCTGGCACCCGGCTCCGCCGCCTCGATCTGTTCGAGACTGAGCGCGCGGGTATCGCCCTTTGCGGCGAAGCAGCGATACCATTCGAGCGTACAATCGAGCGCCACGTCGATCGGCCAGACCGGCCGCCAGCCCAACTCGGCGATGGCTTTGGCGCTGCTGATCGACAACAGTTTGGATTCGCGCGGGCCGACCCTGGGTCCAAGCTCGACCCGGGCATCGCCACCCCAGCGCTCGGCGAGCCGTTCGGCGACCCAGGAAACGGGCCGCACGTCGTCTTCCGCCGGTCCGAAATTCCAGGCCCCGGAAAACTCCTCGGCCTCGACCGCCAGGCGTTCGGCCAGCATCAAATAGCCGCGCAGGGGCTCGATCACGTGTTGCCAGGGCCGGGTCGCCGCAGGGAACCGGATGACCAGCGGCTGTTGCTCGCTGAAGGCGCGGATGGCGTCGGGGACCAGCCGGTCCTCGGCCCAGTCGCCGCCGCCGATGACGTTGCCGACGCGCGCGGTCGCCAGCCCCACCGGCATCTTGGCGTCGGCGAAATAGCCGTGCCGATAGGCGTGCGTCACCATTTCGGCCGCGGCCTTGCTGGCGCCGTAAGGCTCGTGGCCGCCCAAGGCATCTCCTTCGCGATATCCCCAGGCCCATTCGCGGTTGTCGTAGACCTTGTCCGTGGTGACGATGAGTGTGGCCTGCAGGCTGTCGCAGCCGCGCAACGCCTCGAGCAAGTTGACGGTGCCCATGATATTGGTGGCGTAGGTCGTGACCGGGTCGTCATAGGCCCGGCGCATCAATGGCTGCGCGGCAAGGTGAAAGGCGATCTCGGGCCGGGCGTCCTGAACGGCGGCGCGAAGCGCGACCAGGTCGCGGACATCGCCATGGACGGAACGGAGGTCGCCGTCGCGGATGGTGCTTTGGAAGAAGTTCGGCTCGGTCGGCGGCGCCAGCGCGTAGCCCGTGACCTCGGCGCCGAGGTGGCTCAGCCAGAGCCCCAGCCAACCGCCCATGAACCCGGTATGTCCGGTGATGAAGACCCGCCGATCCCGCCAGAAGTCCGGTTCTATGCGGACAGCCGACATTCCCGCCAGATCTGCCAGGGGGCCCGTCCACCGGCCCACAGCTCGTTCAGCAACTGCGTCTCGCGGGTCGTGTCCATGCACTGCCAGAAGCCATGATGCTTGTAGACCGCGAGGTTGTTCTCGGCCGATAGCGATTCGAGCACCTTGGTCTCCAGCGTCACATTGTCGGCCGGATCGACGCGATCGAAGACCTCGCGCTCGAACACCAGAAAGCCGCCATTGATCCAGCCTTCCGTGACCTGCGCCTTTTCACGGAAGGAGGAAACCGAATTGCCGTCGATGTCGAGTTCGCCATAGCGCGACGACGGATGCACCGCGGTGACCGTGGCCAGCTTGCCGGTGCTCTGATGCAGCGCCGCCAACGCGGCCAAATTGATGTCGGCGACGCCGTCGCCATAGGTGGTGAAGAAGCTCTCGCCGCGAATGTATTTGAGCGCGCGCTTGACGCGCGAGCCGGTCAGCGTATCGGCGCCGGTCTCGGCCAGGACGACGCGCCAATCCTCGTCATAGCCGTTCGACAGGATTTCGACCTCGTCGTTGGCGAAGTCGACGGCAACATCGCTATTGTGGGCCCGGTAATTGAGAAAATAGTCGCGGATGACATTGCCCCGATAGCCCAGGCACAGAACGAAATTGCGCACACCGTAATGGCGGTAGATCTTCATGATGTGCCACAGGATCGGCGCGCCGCCGACCTCCACCATGGGCTTGGGCTTGAATTCCGTCTCCTCGCGCATGCGCGTGCCGAGACCTCCGCAAAGGATGACGGCATCCATGTTTTCGAGACCTGTCACCGGCGCCGCTCCTTATTGGCGATAATCCGGGCGGCCGCGCCAGCCGCCGCGCGCGGGCCCAAGGGACCCCGCGACGCACTCGGCAATTTAGAATTTCATGGTTAAATTCCAGTAAACCCAGCGTCGCGCAGGCTCCTAAAGCAAATGCCGTGCGGAATAGGCGCTGTTCGAAAGCACGACCTGACGGCCCCGGCGGTCGGCGGTATCGACGACCACGGGCGCGCGCAGATTGACCGACAGCTGCGCGCCGTCATCGGTCTGGCTGGCAATGTCACCGCCCAGTTCAATCTCGGATTCATGTACAACAACGGTAGAGGCGTGCCGCGGGATTATACGAAGGCGGTGAGCTGGTACAGGAAGGCCGCCGAGCAGGGACATGCCCGTGCCCAGAACAACCTCGGCGTCATGCACCAATATGGTCACGGCGTTCCACAAGACTATGTACAGGCCCACATGTGGCTCAGCCTTGCGGCAGCGCAGGGGGTCGAGAAAGCGGCGAAGAACCGCAACGTCGTGGCCAAGTTGATGACCCCCGCCGAGATTTCCAAGGCGCGGAAGATGGCGCGGGAGTGGATGCCGAAGAAGCCGCGCTCGTCCTCGATCCGTTCCGGTTCGATGACGAAGGCGCCGTCGAGGGTGATCGCGGAAAAGATCATCGCCAGTCCCGTGGTGGCAGGCTACGGCACGAGCCAATTCGAGTGAGCTCCTCCGGCACGGCCGAGCGGGCCCAAATCCCAGCCAAGCCGTGAATCGTGCGGGAGTGTCCCCGGGCCAAGGTAAACGTTTGCTTAACCCTGTTTTCGCCATCCGCGCGCGGGGCGCCTTAACACGAAATTAAACATAATCCGGCATTTCGAAGCGGGTGTTCCGGGATTCGCCTAGGAATCACCGCGAACAGGCCGATACTGTGGCGTTACATTTACGGGGCGCGGTTGCTTGCGCCCGCCGCCACGACCGACCGTCGCCGAACCCGCGTCCGCCCGCCGTCGGGCCATGTTCCGCGGAATAGGTAGCGGGATCGATCATGCCGATTGTTATTCGCGCTGGACCCATGAACCTGATAAACCGCGGTATATCGGATCGAAGACCGCCAAAATTCGGCGGGATCGTGGATGCATATCGGGGCAAGGTCGTGGCGATCAGCGGAGCCAGCGGCTACATCGGAATGAATTTGGTGCGTGCGTTGGCAGGTGTTGACTGCCGCATCGTCAGAATTGGCCGCTCGACAATGTCGATGCCGCCGCCGGCGGCGGCTACGATTGACGATCTGGTGGCCGACATGGACTCGGCGGACATGTGGGGAGAGGTGGCCGCGACCGCGGACATGGTGTTCCATCTCGCCGCGCAAACCAGCCTGTACGCGGCGGACGAGGATCCGGTTGGAGATTTTGCGGACAATGTTTTACCGATGCTGCGTCTGATCGAAGCCTGCAAATCCGCCAAGCGACCGGTCGGAGTGGTGTTCGCCGGCACCGTGACCCAGGCGGGTTTGCCGATTCGGCTTCCGGTCGACGAAAGCCATCCCGACACGCCCATTACCACGTACGATATCCACAAACTCATGGCCGAAACCTACCTTCGGCACGCGCGATACCGCGGTTGGCTGGAGGGGGGCACACTTCGCTTGGCCAACGTGTTTGGTCCCGGTCCTTCCAGCGCCGGAATTCAGCGCGGCGTTCTAAACGTATTGATCCGACGCGCCATTGCCTGCGAGCCGTTGACGGTCTACCGACCGGGCGACTTGATCAGGGATTACCTTTACATCGACGACGTCGTCGCCGCGTTTCTCATGGCCGGCGCCAACGCAAAACGGCTTGCGGGTCGGCATTTTATCGTCGGCAGCGGCGAAGGGCGCTCGCTGGCCGACACCTTTACCGCCGTGGCGCAACGCGTCGCGGCCCAGACTGGACGCGCCGCGGATGTGACCGAGATCGAACCGCCGGTCGGCCTGCTCTCGATCGAGTTCCGCAACTTCGTCGCCGATTCGAGCGCCTTTCGCGAGCTTACCGGCTGGCGCCCCACGGTCGAGTTCGCCGAAGGCATCGACCGCACGATAGAGACATTCCTGAAATGGGACGGTACGCGACAGTGATTGCGGGCAGTTCCGGCCACCACAACACGAAATAGCAGCGAGACAGACAATGTTTGACAGGCCAGAATTTGAAAAATCGAAGCGGCAATTCGCGCGGAAGATGGCGAACCGGTCCGACCTGAAGGAGCTGGCGCGCGAATTGTTCATCCAGTCGGATCAACAGAACTATGCCTATCAATGGAACTGGCTGGGCGTGCCCATCATCCAGGTGCCCGCCGACATCGTCGCGTTTCAGGAAATCATCTGGGAGACCAAACCCGATTTGATCATCGAAACGGGCGTCGCCTGGGGCGGATCGCTGGTGTTCGAGGCGTCTATTCTGGAACTGATCGGCAACGGCGAGGTCATCGGAATCGACGTCACCATACCCGAGAAGAACCGCAAGGTGATCTCGGCCTATGCGTTCTCGCGCCGCATCCACCTGATCGAAGGTTCCTCGACCGACGAGGCGGTGTTCGAGGAGGTGAAGTCGCGCATCGCGCCGGACGCAAAAGTGGCGGTGGTCCTGGATTCCAACCATACGCACGATCACGTGCTGGCGGAGCTTCGGCTCTATGGGCCATTGGTGACGCCGGGCCAGTATCTCGTCTGCGCGGATACCATCGTCGAGCAGATTCCCGAGCAGGAGCATCGGCCGCGCCCGTGGGGACCGGGCAACAATCCGAAAACGGCGCTCGACGCCTATCTCGCGGAGACCGACCGGTTCGAGCCCGATCAGTACACGAACGACAAATTACTCGTTACCTGTTCGCCGGGAGGCTATCTGCGCTGCGTGAACGACGCGGCCTGATTCGAAACAGATAAGCAACTCTAACGTAGTAAAAAACATAAATTTTACTTCTCACTCTTAATTAAAAAACTTACTTCGTTTACTGTGAAACGAATTGGTTCATCGGTACCTGAGGCTTGCTCGATAATATCAACGAACGCCGCTCCAAATCTTACTTTGTTTTGGTGCGCCTCCGCCGTCTTTGCATAAAGAGATCGACCGACGTCTTCTAAATCCTTGTTTCTTTTCGGACGTTTGCATAGTCGATCGTTGAATATGAACCACGAAGGAAAATTGTCAAAAACTGGGTCTGGACCCTTTGAAGATGGGTCAGTCAAATTCAGCTCGGCACCGGTCTCCGAAACAAAATGATTTACCGCCTGAATTACTAGAGGCCACTTTTCATGGTAATCATCACCGGCGAAAATTCCCCCGTCCTTCAATTTTGGAAGCCAATCGAAATAAGGTTTGCCTCCCATTTCGCCTGTGTGTGCATAACCATCAAAATAAATAAAATCAAAAAACTCGTCTGGGAAAAGATCGAGAGCCTCTTCAAATTCCATCTTTAGCAAAGAGTAGTTTGAACCGATCCCGACGGTCGTTAACGCTCGCTTATATTCTTCGAGATTGTGATGATCTGCATAAACATCCACACCAAAAAACTTTGAAAATTTTCCACTTGCGACCATGTTTGCAGAAAACCCTCCAGCCGCAACACCCAATTCGATGCCAACGTTCGAATTTCCACTGAGATATTGTACGATTGAAAACCGGTCTAAATGCTCTACAACTTTCGCGACCGTCTTTTTCCCGCTAGAAATTTTTTCTGGATGGCTCATTTAATCGGAATTACTTCTTGCCATCGTTCTTGACGCAGTTGGGATCGCTTCCCGACCTGTGGTCAACGCCGTTATCGCTGCGCTACCCGTGACCGCGAGTGATCATCTGGGGAAGCCGGGTTTATTGGCGTTGCCGCTCCGCCCAAAGCATTTGCATTTCCGTTTCGCCGGTAGGCAACTCTACCGGAGCCGCATAACATAGAAGGTAGTGCACGCCCGGAAAATCGTTCGCCGTTCCCGCGAACAGACCATTCCACCATTCCGGATGCCTTATCGTGCAGCGCGCGTTTTCGCCGTTCGGCAACAAGGCCTCGGCCGGATAGCAGGCGAATTTCGCGAAAATGAACTTGTTGGCGAACTCGAATAGTTCTTTGATTATCCACGGTATATCCTGTGCAGGACAGTGCTCCAGAACATCGGTACAGACGACGCCGTCAAACTTACCTTCGGGCAACGCATCGTGCCCGCCGAACGCCGGGTCGTAGCAGACGATGTTGTCCACGCCGAAGAAACCGCGAATATCGGGGTAGGTCGTTCCGTCGGGGTCGCGGATTTCCCGCGGATCGTATTGGCGCCCTTTTCCGGCCCCATAATCGAGCAGGGTCTTGGCTCCGTGGCTAGATACCAATTCCTTGATCGGCACGATGAAATTGGGAAGCCCGTTGCCGGGAAAGGCCTTTTCCGATGGCAAGCTAACGGTTTCCGCGCCGTTCTTGATGTCGTAGCCCTGCTCGTGCATCTGCCGGTAGTGCCGCAGCAGTTCCGCATATCTTTTGCTCGGGTTGTCGCGGCTATATTCGGCGCGCGGTGCGTCGAGCGCGGCGCCGGCACTGCCGAAGCCCGCGCTTACCGACAGATCGGATACCATACCGACCAAAACCGGGACCGCGCGCTCGCCAAGCTGGTCTTCCAGCAGGTTCATCAGGTAGCCGAAAACCGCCGCCGACAAGTCGGTGTCGCGCAGGCCTTTTGCTCGGCACTCTTCGCGCGCCGCCTCGAAGTGCTCGGACACGATCTGGATGGCGTGCTGTACGCCCGATTCCAGTTCCTCGGAGTGGGCGGGTTCGGCGCTCATGGCGAACTCCGTGCTTGCGGCGGATCAGGCAACGACTGACCGCCGGACAATGGGACGCAGAGTAGTGGCGACACGGTTAACGAAGTTTGAAGGCGCTTGTGTCGGGCCAAGCGCCGCGCCCGATTGGTAAACGGTCCCTTTACCGGTGCCGGATGAAAATCGCCTTTGCGGTGGAGCGGAGCCGCCGAATGCCGGGGACAGGATTTGGGGCACGGACAGTCAAAATCGACGGTTGCGCGAGGCGATGGCTCGACCCGGACCGCCGACAACGCATCGCCGGCGGACCTTCTGGCCGACGCCCTGCGGCGCCATCAAGCCGGGCGGATGGTGGAGGCCGAGGCGCTCTACCGGCGGGTTCTCGCGGATCAACCCGATCAGGCCGACGCGCTGCATTACCTTGGCGTTCTGGCGCATCAGGAGGGCGACAGCGCGGGCGCGTTGCCCTTGTTGCGGCGATCGGTCGGGCTTAGGCCCAATTCGGCGGAGTTTCACAACAACCTCGCCAGCGTGCTGGCTGAGCGCAATTGCCTCGACGAAGCAATCGACATGTATCGAAAGGCGCTGGAAATCAAACCGGACTATCCGGAACCGCACAGCAATCTCGGCGGGCTGTTGTTGGATCGCGGCGATCTCGATCAAGCCGAGGCCGCGCTGAAAGCGGCCATCGAACTCAATCCCCGTTACGCCGAAGCGCATTACAACCTGGCCAGACTGCACCTCCGCCGGAATCGGCCTCACGACGCGGTGGCCAGCAACCAGATTGCGGCGCGGCTCCGGCCCGATTACGCCGAGGCGCACAACAACCTCGGCAACGCGCTCAGAATGCTGGGAAAGGACGAGGAGGCCGCGGCCGCCTTCGACCGCGCGCTGGAGATCGACCCTGGTCTCGCCGAGGCGCACAGCAATGCGGGTGCCATTCTCGGGGAAAAGGGCCGCATCGTGGAGGCCATGGCCGCCTTCCGGAAGGCGTTGGAGATCGACCCTGACTACGCGGCGGCGCACAGCAATCTCATCCTGAGCATGAACAGCGATCCGATTTGTTCTGCGTCGGATATTCTTTTGGAGAGCCGCCGCTGGGACGCGCGCCTCGCCGCACCACTCGCCGCACTGGCGCGACCGCACGGGAACGAGCGCGACCCGGATCGGCGCCTGCGCATCGGCTATATCTCGCCCGACTTTCGCTCGCACTCGGTCAGCCATTTTCTCGAGCCGGTCGTGGCGGCGCACGACCGCGATCGGGTGGAGCTGTTCTGCTACGCCGAGATCGCCAATCCCGACGACATGACGGCCCGCTACCGCGCGCTCGCCGATCATTGGCGCCCGACCATCGGAATGACCGACCACGGCGTAGCCGGGCAGGTGCGGGCGGACGGCATCGACATCCTGGTCGATCTCGCCGGCCACACGGCGGGCAACCGGCTGCTCGTGTTCGCCGAGCGCCCGGCGCCGGTGCAGATCACCTATCTCGGCTATCCCGGCACCACGGGCATGCCGGCCATGGACTACCGTATCACCGATGCCTGGGCCGATCCCGATCCCGTAGCCGAGACGCATCACGTCGAGGCGTTACTCCGGCTGCCGGGCGGCTTTCTCTGCTACCGGCCGCGGGACGACGCGCCGAACGTCGCCGATCCACCGGCGCGCGCCGCCGGCCACGTCACCTTCGGCTCCTTCAACAATTTCTCCAAGATTACAACGGCGGTGGTCGAGGCCTGGGCCGGTATCCTGCGCGCCGTGCCGGGCTCCAGGCTCATTCTCAAATCCTCGTCCCTCAATCTCGCCGACGCCGGGGACCGATTGCATGCGCTGTTCGACGGCCAGGACATCGAGCGGCGGCGCGTCGAGATAGTGAGGCGCATGCCTTCGATGGCCGAACATCTCGGCCTGTACGGCAAGGTCGATATCGGGCTCGACCCGTTCCCCTATAACGGCACCGCCACCACCTGCGAGGCGCTGTGGATGGGTGTGCCGGTGATTACTCTCGAGGGCGACCGCCATGCCGCCCGGGTCGGGGTCAGCCTGCTTTCGCGCATCGGGCTCGACGAACTGATCGCCAAAGGCACCGACGATTATGTCGGCCTGGCGGCGAGCCTGGCCGGGGACCTGGACCGGGCGGCGGCGCTACGGGCCGGTTTGCGGCCACGGATGGCGGCCTCCTCGCTCATCGACGCGGCAGAATTTACGCGCCAGCTGGAAGCAGCCTACCGGGACATCTGGAAACGATGGTGCGAAGGCGGCTCGATCCGTGGCCGCA
>CBDVDY010000020.1:0-19611 GCA_965372875.1 uncultured Alphaproteobacteria bacterium
TCCGGTATCTTGCCGTGATGATCCGCCCGATCGTCCGACAGGTGCATTGCGAATATCCGACGAAAAACGACTAAGAAGGATCGGACGGGACGCAGATGCAAATATTAATCGCCGACGATCATGATCTGGTTCGCGACGGGTTAAAGCCCATTTTGATGAAACTTGGCCCCGAGGTATCCATCCTCGAATGCGCCAACTTTCCCGACGCGCTGGAACTCGTCAGCCGGAACAGCGACATCGACCTGGTCGTGCTGGATCTTCGCATGCCGGGGATGGACGGCACGAACGGAATCGCGGTCTTCCGTCAACATCATGCCAATACGCGCGTGATGATCATGTCGGGCTACTATCGGCGGCGCGACGTCGTCGATGCCCTGCGCCACGGCGCCGTGGGCTTCATTCCCAAAACACTTGGCAGCGAAGCAATGTTGAATGCCTTCCGTCTGGTCCTGGCCGGCGAAAAATTCATTCCCGCCGACCTGCTGCCCGCGGACGGCGATCGGACCGAGATTCAGGCCGCCGACGCCACGATCAACCAACTTACGGCGCGCGAACGGGATGTCCTCGGTAAATTGCTCGAAGGCCTGCCGAACAAGGGGATCGCCCGCCAGCTGGACATTCAGGAGGTTACCGTGAAGCTCCACCTCCGGAATGTTTACCGCAAGCTTGGCGCCTCGAATCGCGCGCACGCCGTTAAGATCGCAATCGGATTGGGGTTGGACGACTGATTGCGCTCCCGGACCGCCAAGCCAGCGGATAAAGCGCTATTCGATCATCGGTAGATACAGCTCGACGCGCGTCCCTTCTCCAGCCGCGCTGCTAAGGACGATCGCGCCCGCGTGGCCGCTGACGACGCCATACGCTATGGCGAGGCCCAAACCCCTTCCTCCGCGGTCGGCCTTGCTGGTGAAAAAGGGATCGAAGGCGCTGGTGATCGCCTCCGGCGGCATGCCGGGACCGTTGTCGCGCAACAGGAATTTCGCGTAACGGCCCGCCGTCAGCGCCGAGGGCGCATTGCTGTCGCCGGCTTCGATCCGCGTTTCGCTCGCTTCGAACTCGATGGTGCCCGCCGCGCCGTCAAATGCCTCGACGGCGTTGGTCCCCAACTCCACGATTACGTCGGCGATTTTATCGGCGTCGGCCGATATCCGGCCGTCACTCTCGGCAATTTCCACCTGCAACTCGACCGTCGGAGGCAACGCCGAGCGCAGTCGGCCAATCGCATTCTCGACGACCATTGCGAGCGCCACGGCACGGCGCTCCAGATCTTGTGACCGGCCGAAATCGCGGACCCGATCCAGGTAATCCCTGGCCCGTTCGGCGGCGTTCAGAATCCTGTCCATGTTCGTCCGCAGCGCGTCACCCGCCGGCAGGTCGTCCCTCGTCAGCTCCGCCAGGAGTACGACCGGCAAAAGCGAGTTATTGATTTCGTGCGCGACAGATGCGGCGAACTCGCGACACACGGCATGCTCGAGCAGCCGCCGATCATCGCCGCCATCATCGTTGTCGGCGGGCGCCGCGCCGCGCGTTGAAGCCTCTTTCATCAGCCGACCGCCTCGAAATCACCAACCAAGCTGTCGCCGCCCGCCATCGGCGCCGAACATAGGCGCATCAAGACGAAACCGAGGGCGACGATCAGGTTGGTCAGTATTCCGCATCGGCGCCGTCTTGGGAACCAACATACCGCCAATTGCGCCGCTCGTATTCCGGCGCCAGCCTGACGCCGGCTCGTCCAAAAGCCTATGCGGCAAGTCTATGCGATATGGCGTATACGAAAAAATTGGAACCATGGATCCGCGAAAACGCCAGTGACACTAACGGATTACGAAGTCGAAGGCGGTGAGCTTTTTCTCATACGAAAGTATGCATACGTCTGATTTGAATATGCCACCTGTTTATCCTCCTAACATGGCCTAGTTCGCTTTGTAGCCGCCTATCGCCGCGCGGCCACTCGACCCCGGCGAATGAGACACGGAGACACCTCGTGAAAACCATCATGGCCCACGGCCGTCCACTGATTCGCGCGGGCTTCCGCGCGCTGCTGCTGGAGCACGACGATAGCGCCGAGGTGCGCGAGGCCAACACCTTCGACGAGGTGCTGGCCACGACCAAGCAGGAACGACCGGATCTTCTTCTGCTCGATCTTTTGCTGCCGGGTCTTAATGGATTCGACGGTATTCGCTCCCTGAACGCCAGCCATCCCGATATTCCGATTGTCGTGGTCGCCGAGTCCGAGAACGAGGCCGACGTGTCGGTTGCGATAGACAGCGGCGCGCGTGGCTATATTCCGGAATCGTCCAGCGGCGAGTTGTTCGTCAACGCGCTCAAGCTGGTCCTGTCCGGCAATATCTACGTGCCGCCCGCGGCGCTGGGCAAGAGCAAGGCCGAAAACGGCGTGAGGCTGGCCGATAACCCGCCCAAGGCGTTTCGCCTGACGACTCTCACACCGCGCCAGCGAGAAGTGCTATCGCTGATCGCCGAGGGAGATTCGAACAGGGAAATGGCCGGCAAGCTGGGCATCGCCGAAGGCACGATCCGCATCCATGTCGCCGCCATTCTCAAAGGTCTCAATCTTCGCAACCGGACTCAGGCGGCGCTTCTCGCGGTGCAATCCGAAATGGCGGGCCGCTAGCGCGTTCTCCGTTCGCGCGCCGCATATCCTCCCCGCCCCGCCTTCGCACCGCGCGCCGCGCCGCAATCGCCGGCGCACCCGCGCCCTAAAATTGCCATATTGGTTCGTATTCTGTATTTGCGCGGTTTCGTGCTTCACGCCACAAGATATGGTATATAATCTCATCTGTTCGGGAAGGACTGGAGGGGCGGGGTTGACCGGCCGCTGGCTACACAACCGCAATGCGCGCCGGCGCAGCCGCCGGCACGTGTATTCGAGGGTCTGTTGATGAGGCTGCTGGGACTGGACCCGGGGCTCCGGCGCACCGGCTGGGGCGTCATCGAAGCCGTGGGAAATCGGCTCACCCATGTCGCCAGCGGTACGATCGTGGTCCGTTCCGGGTTGCCGATGTCCGAAAGGCTGATGCGGCTCTATGATGGAATCGCCGCGATGATTGCCGAGCAAGACCCGGCGGAAGCGGCGGTCGAAGAAACCTTCGTCAACAGGAATCCGCGTTCCGCGCTCACGCTCGGGTTCGCCCGCGGCGTGGTGATGCTGGCGCCGGCGCGGGCCGGCCTCACGGTCAGCGAGTACTCGGCCAACCGGGTCAAGAAGACCGTGGTCGGCGCCGGCCACGCGGACAAGCGGCAAATCGCCATGATGGTACGGACCTTGCTGCCCGGGAGCGCCCCCAGCGGCGCCGACGCGGCGGACGCGCTGGCGGTCGCCATCTGTCACGCGCATCACCGGACGGCACCCTCCCTGAGGAAAAATTTGGCGGAGCTGGAGGAAAGGGCATGATCGCCATGTTGACCGGTCGGGTCGAATCCGTGGGTGCGGACGGCGCCATACTCGACGTCGGCGGCGTCGGCTATCTGGTCTTCGCCTCGGCCCGCACTTTCGACCGTCTGCCGTCGAACGGCGAGACCGTGCGGCTGATGATCGAGACGCATGTACGCCAGGACCACATCCACCTGTACGGATTTTTGGACGCGGCCGAGCGAGACTGGTTCCGGCAATTGATGACGGTACAGGGCGTCGGCGCCCGCGTGGCGCTTGCGGTGCTTTCGGTTTTACCGCCCGACGAGCTGGCCCACGCCATCGCCGCCCAGGATCGCGTGCAGGTAACCCGGGCCGACGGTGTCGGCCCCAAGCTGGCGACACGCATTATTTCGGAGCTCAAGGACAAGGTCGGCGATTTGGCGCTGGTCCGCGCGGTCGCCGGCTCACCGGCCGACGGGCAAAACGGCGCCGGACGCGCCACCGCCGACGCGATCTCGGCCTTGGTCAATCTTGGATATCAGCGTGCCGAGGCCTTCGGCGCCATTGCCCACGTGGCCCGGCGGCTCGGACCGGAAGCGACAATCGAGGCGCTTGTCCGCAACGGTTTGAAGGAGCTCGCGGCATGAGCGACGGCGCCGCCGTGCCCCGTGTGATTGCCGCCGAATTCGCCTCCGGCGACAACACAGACGCCACGCTGCGGCCGCAACGGCTCGACGAATTCGTTGGTCAGAAACAGGCCAGTGAGAACCTTCGCGTCTTTATCGATGCCGCGCGCGCGCGCGGCGACGCGCTCGATCATGTTTTGCTGCACGGGCCGCCCGGCCTGGGGAAGACCACGCTGGCGCAGATCGTCGCGCGCGAAATGGGTGTCGGCTTCCGCACCACCGCCGGCCCGATCATCTCCCGCGCCGGCGACCTGGCGGCGCTGCTGACCAACCTCGAGCCCCGCGACGTTCTGTTCATCGACGAGATCCACCGCCTCAATCCCGCGGTCGAGGAGGTGCTTTATCCGGCGATGGAGGATTTCCAGCTCGACCTGATGATCGGCGAGGGACCGGCCGCGCGCTCGGTCCGTATCGACCTGCCGCACTTTACGTTGATCGGCGCAACGACTCGTTCGGGGTTGATCACCAACCCGCTGCGCGAGCGCTTCGGCATCCCCCTGCGGCTCAACTTCTATTCGAGCGAGGAGCTGCTGCAAATCGTCGGCCGCAATGCCAGGCGCCTGGACATGGACCTGACGCCGGATGGCGCGATCGAGATTGCCCGCCGCTCGCGGGGCACGCCGCGCGTCGCCGGCCGGTTGCTGCGCCGGGTACGCGATTTCGCGGCGGTCGACGGCGTGGCGCGCATCGACGACACCGAAGCCGATGCCGCGCTTACCCGACTCGAGGTCGACGCTCAGGGGCTCGACGCCATGGATCGCCGCTACCTTTCGAGCATCGTCGAAAAATATGGCGGCGGCCCGGTCGGTGTCGACACCCTGGCGGCCGTTCTGTCCGAGCCGCGGGACATGATCGAGGAGGTCATCGAGCCCTACCTGATCCAGCAGGGCCTTGTGCAACGTACGCCCCGCGGGCGCGTGCTGGCCGAGGCCGGCTACCGCCATCTCGGTCTGGCGCCGCCGGCGGATGCCGCCGGGCAACTCGACCTGCTCGGAGAAAACACCGCGGGCGACCGAAACAGCGACCAAAACAACGGCTCGGAATCCGGCAATGGCTGACCGGACGCCCGGCAGCGGCTGGACCGAATCCGATCGCCGGGTCCATGTCTACCCGCTCAGGGTGTTTTTCGAGGATACCGACGCGATGGGCATCGTCTACCACGCCAACTATCTCAAGTTCGCCGAACGCGCGCGGACCGAGATGCTGCGCCTCCTTGGCGCGGGACAGCGGGCGCTGATGGAAAATGACGGCGTCGGATTCAGCGTGCGCCGCTGCGACGTGGAATTCATCGCGCCGGCCCGTCTTGACGACGTGCTCGAGGTGCACACCAGCCTGTTGGCGCTCGGCGGCGCCAGCCTGCGTATCGTCCAGACCATCCGGCGCGGCGATAGCGACCTCACGCGTCTGACCCTCAAGATCGCCTGCATCTCCGACAAGGGCCGGGCCGCAAGGCTGCCGGACGAATTGCGCGAGGCGTTCGGGCCCCTGCTTCAATTGCAATAGCGTTCAACCCGAAAAGAGAGATATTACGGATATGGAGAGTTGGGTTCTGGAGCTGATTAATCTGTTCGGCGTCTCGGGCCTCGCCGACGCGTGGGGTTTCGACCTCGTGGCGCAGAGCAGCGCCGTCGAAGGCGCCGGCGATGCGGCCACGGCCCCCGGTAAAGAATTCCCGGGTCAATTGGAATCGGTCGAAGGAGAAAACGTCGGCGGTGCCAACGCGATCGCCGACATGTCCGTTTGGGCGCTGTTCTGGCGCGCCGACATAATCGTCAAGGCAGTCATATTTATGTTGTTGGCGGCCTCGTTCTGGAGTTGGGCGATCATATTCGAAAAATTCCTGCGCCTTCGCCGCCTCAATATACGGACCTCCGATTTCGAGGATTCGTTTTGGTCGGGCGGATCGGTCGATGATCTGTTCGAACGCATGGGCGAGCGGCCGGCCGACCCAATGGCGGCGATGTTCGCGTCGGCCATGCGGGAGTGGCGACGCTCCGGCGCTGGCGGCAAACGCGGCAGCGACAGTGGCCGCGCCAACCTGCAACAACGCGTCGACCGGGTCATGACCGTCACGCTCGGGCGCGAAATGGACAGGCTCGAACGCTACATGACTTTCCTCGCCTCGGTCGGCTCGACGGCGCCCTTCATCGGTCTGTTCGGTACGGTCTGGGGCATCATGAACAGCTTCCAGGCCATCGCGCTGCAGAAAAGCACCAACCTCGCGGTCGTCGCCCCGGGCATCGCCGAAGCCTTGTTCGCGACGGCGCTGGGACTCGTCGCCGCGGTCCCGGCGGTCATTGCCTACAACAAGCTGTCGGACGAGTTGGGGCGCTACGCCGTGCGGCTCGAAGGGTTTTCCGGCGAGTTTGCCGCCATCCTGTCGCGTCAACTCGAGGAAGGCGCGAAATAATGTCGACTCTCATCAACAGGGGTTCGCGGACGCCTGGCCGCGGCGGACACATTTACCAGCCGATGGCCGAAATCAACGTAACGCCCATGGTCGACGTAATGCTCGTGCTGCTCGTCATTTTCATGGTGACGGCGCCGCTGTTGACCGTGGGCGTGCCGGTCGATTTGCCGAAGGCAAATGCAAGCGCGATCAACGAACGCACCGAGCCGCTGGTCGTTTCGATCACCTCCGAAGGCACGATTTATCTTCAGGAAACCAAAATCGATCTGCAGGCGCTGGCGCCGCGGCTTGCCGCCATCACTTTCAACAAGTCCGATATCCGCATCTTCGTACGCGGTGATCGGGCGGTCGATTACGGCCGCGTGATGGCGGTGATGAGCACCATCAACACCGCCGGCTTTAGCAAGGTAGCGCTGATCGCCGAGATGCCGGACGCGGGCGCCGGCAAAAAGGTCAAAGACGGCGCCAAGCGCAAATCCAGATAGGGCACATGCGCGACGGAATAATATATTCGATCGGGCTGCACCTTGTCGTGCTGGTGCTGGCCATATTTGGAATGCCGTTCCTGCAGCGGGATCCGCCGCCGCTGGATCAGGCGATCACCGTGGAGATCGTCACCATCGCCGATAAAACGACCTCCATCGAACCTCCGTCCAAGGCGCGGCCGCGGCCGAAATCCAAGCCGAAGCCCGCGCCTAAACCGAAGCCGGTCGAACAGCGGCCCACGCCGAAGCCGCCGAAGCCCCAGATCGCCGCCGCGCCGCCGTCGCCCGCGGCCGAGCCGATACCGCTTCCCAAACCGAAACCGAAGCCCAAACCCCAGGTCAAGGCGGAGCCCAAACCCAAGGCCAAGCCCAAACCCGAAACCAAGCGGACCGCCAAGCCAAGGGTGAAGGCGACGCCCCGGGCCAAGCCCAGGCGCGAGCGGCAGCAGGACGACATGCTGGCGGCGCTCAGGTCGGTGGACGAGTTCGAGAAGAGCGCGCCGCGCACGGATGCGCCACCCAAAAAGGACGACAAGAAGACGCCGGTGGCGAGCCTCGACTCCCGCCTGACGATCAGCGAGCTGGACGCGCTGAAGCAGCAGCTCTACCGCTGCTGGAACGTACCGCTCGGCGTCCGTGATCCGGCGAGCCTGGTGGTTCGGATCCGCGTTACCATGCGCCCCGACCGCGAGGTACTAAGCACCGAAGTCCTTGATCGGTCCGGCAGGATGGGCGATCCCTATTACCGGGCGATGGCGGAGAGCGCCGTTCGCGCGGTAAGGAAATGTTCGCCCCTGCGCCTGCCGGCCGGAAAATTCGAGCAATGGAAAACTTTCACCTTCAGATTCGATCCCAGGGAAATGGTACAATGATGACAAGCACGGATGCGCGACGAGTTTTCGGCCGGACCTTCATTCTTGCCGGGTTCCTGTTGGCGGCCGCCGCGGCGCCGGGGCGCGCCGAGCTGACCATCGACATCAGCCGCGGCGTCCAGGAGCCCTTGCCGATCGCGATCACCGAGTTGTCCGGCCAAACCGCGGAAGAGAAACGGGTCGGCCTCGACATGTCGCGGGTGGTGAGCGACGACCTCGAGCGCTCGGGCCTTTTTCGGCCGCTTGACCGCGCCAGCTTCATACAGGCGGCACCCAAGTTGCAAACGCAGCCGCGCTTCGGCGATTGGCGCCTGATCGGAGCCGAGGCCCTGGTCCACGGCAAAGTGGAAGTCAAAGCGGACGGGCGCATGCGGGTCGAGTTCCGCCTGTGGGACGTGGCCGCCGAGCGGCAGATGGTCGGCAAGGCCTACGCGACCCCGCCACAGAACTGGCGGCGGGTCGCCCACATCGTGGCCGACGCCATCTATAAGCGGATCACCGGCGAGGAGGGATACTTCGACACCCGCGTCGTCTATATTTCCGAGACCGGCCCCGCCGTCAAACGAATCAAACGCCTGGCCATAATGGATCAGGACGGCGCCAATCATCGCTTTCTGACCAGCGGCGACGGGCTGGTGTTGACGCCGCGCTTCTCGCCATCGACGCAGGAGATCACTTATCTTGCCTACGTCAACGAACAGCCGCGGGTGTATCTGTTGAACATCGACACCGGCCGCCGCGAGCGCGTCGGTGATTTCCCGGGCATGACCTTCGCGCCGCGCTTTTCACCCGACGGCAACAAGGTAATCATGAGCTTCGCCACCGGCGGAAATTCCGAGATCTACACGATGGACCTCCGGACCCGCCGGGTGCGGCGGCTGACGTTGCACCCGGCCATCGACACGTCGCCCGACTATGCGCCCGACGGCCAACGCATCGTTTTCAACTCCGACCGCGGCGGTACGCAACAAATTTACATCATGGATGCGAACGGCAACGACGTTCGCCGCATCAGTTTCGGCAAGGGCCGGTACGCGACTCCGGTGTGGTCGCCGCGCGGCGATTTGATCGCGTTTACAAAGCTGCACAAGGGCCGCTTCTTCATCGGCGTCATGCGCACCGATGGCGGCGGCGAACGATTACTGACCGAGGGTTTTCTTGTCGAGGCGCCGACCTGGGCGCCGAACGGCCGGGTGCTGATGTTTTTCCGTCAGGAGCCCGCGTCCGGAGCCGGCAGCTTGCGCAGCCGGCTGTTCTCGATCGACCTCACCGGGTTCAACGAACGCGAGATGGTAACGCCGCTCGACGCCTCGGACCCGGCGTGGTCGCCACTGATTCCGTGAAATTATTTTTAGCTGGAGAAAATTTTAAGAAACCATTAAGCACCAGGTTCGTACATTCCGGGCGCTACGGAGCGAAGCTTGTTTTTCCAACGGCATGCGTTCTATATTGGCGATGGAAACTCTCGGTTCTTTAAAATTTTCTTTCACTGTTGAGGGGCGGAAGATGCGTTTTAGGCAGCTTTTGAGTCTGCTTGCGGCGATGGTGCTGTTGGCAGCATGCGAAACCGCCGGCGGCGGCAGCGGCGATGAAGGCGGTGCCGGAGGCCAGACCGGCCAGACCGGCCAGACCGGCCAGACCGGTCAGGCGGGCGGGCAGGAAGCCATGGGTGTGATGCTGGAGCGGGTTGGCGATCGAATCTTTTTCGATTACGACAAATCCGACCTGAAACCGGCGGCGCGCAACACCATTCAGGGTTGGGCGAATTGGCTCAAGGCGAACCCCGGAGGCAGCTTCACCGTTGAGGGTCATGCCGACGAGCGCGGCACACGCGAATACAATCTCGCGTTGGGCGAGCGGCGCGCGGTCGCTGTCAAGAATTACCTCGTGGCTCTCGGTGTCGGGTCGGGGCGCGTCCGAACCATCTCTTATGGCAAGGAACGTCCTTTGGATCCCGGCCACAACACGGCTGCCTGGGCCCAGAATCGTCGCGGCGTTCTGAAGCCGCGGTAACTCGAAGCCGGCGTTGAATAGGGCGCCTGCCCGCCCCGCGACCGGCGACGGCTTTGGGCGGGCGCCCTAATTTCGCCTGATATCGCGCTTAGTGTCGTGGCGAATTTGCAGCGGTGGAAATCTTGATCGAAGCCCGGCGAACATTCTCGCGCGCTGAAGGCTCGTCGAGATGCGCGGCGGCGTGTCTCGTGGCCCTGTCGATCGTGTTCGCGTCGGCCCTGATTCCGGCCTCCGCAATAGCGCAAGGCAATGAAGACGTGTTCATGCGCGACCGCATCGCGCGGCTCGAGCAGGAGCTCGAATCCATGCGCCGCCGTCTCGACCAGCGGCCGGTGACGGCGGCGCCCGGGCCATCGGCGGCCACGGGGGGCAACATTCCGCCGGCGGCCGCGGCGCAAATGGAACTCCGCCTGAACCAGCTCGAATCGCAGATTCGCGCCCTGACCGGCCAGATCGAGCAATTCGATTTCGGTCTGCGCCAAATTCGCGACCGCATGCAGGCGCTCACCTCCGACATCGATTTCCGATTGACCGCGTTGGAAAAGCGTGGGCCGCCCAGCGCCGCGGCGCCGGGCGAGGCACAGGCCGAAGCCGGCGACGGCAGCCCGGCCGACGGCGTGGGCGGGTCCGAGGCGGCTGCCGGTTCCGGGGTCCTGCCCTCCGGATCGCCGAAGGAACAGTACGACCACGCCAAGAGCCTTCTGCGGCGCGCCAACTACCCGGAGGCGGAACAGGCACTGCTGGCATTCGTCGCGGCCTATCCCGATGGCGCGCTCACCGGCAACGCGCTTTACTGGCTTGGCGAGACCTACTATGTGCGTGGCGAATTCAGACTGGCGGCGATTCGTTTTGCCGAAGGCTATAAGAGGTTTCCCGACCATCCGAAAGGACCGGACAACCTCTTGAAGCTCGGCATGTCGCTCGGCAAGCTCAATAAGAATCGCGAAGCCTGCACCAGCCTCAGTCAGATCGGCCGGCAATATCCCAACGCCACCAGCGTCATCCGGCGCACGGCCGCGGCGCAACGCAAGAAGTTCGGCTGCCGCTGAGGCGTCCGCGCGCGAGCGAGTGTGTTCCCATGAGCGCCGCGAAACCGCTGACCGTCAGGGAACTCGATTCGCTGCTCGCCGGTCTTGGCCCGTTCGAAGCGCGGCCCCGAATCGCCGTCGCCGTTTCGGGCGGCGGCGACAGCATGGCGCTGTGTCTGCTCGTTCATCGCTGGGTATCCCGCCGCAAGGGGGAAGTCGTCGCGTTGACGGTCGATCATGGCCTGCGCGCCGGTTCGGGCGCCGAGGCACGCCAGGTCGGTGACTGGCTCGCCGATTGGGAAATCGCGCACCACGTGTTGCGCTGGCGCGGCGCCAAACCCAAGAGCAATGTTCAGGCCGCCGCGCGGGACGCCCGATACCGGCTGCTGGGCGACTGGTGCCGACGGCAAGGCGTATTGCATCTTATGCTCGGCCACCACATGGAGGATCAGGCGGAAACGCTGATATTGCGCCTCGGCCGCGGCAGCGGTCTCGACGGACTCGCGTCCATGGCCAAGCTCGGCGAAATGCCGCACCTGCGCCTCTTGCGCCCGTTGCTCTCTGTGCCCAGAGCGCGTCTCGCGGCGACGCTCCGCCGGCTCGGCCAAAACTGGATCGAGGATCCTTCGAATCAGGACACGCATCACGCTCGGGTTCGCGTGCGCCAATCGATGCCGGCGCTCGAGCGCGAAGGCGTATCGCCCGCGCGGTTGGCCGCCGCCGCCCATCATCTGGGGCGCGCCCGAGCGGCGCTCGACGAGGCAACCGCCCACTTCCTTGCCCGCGCCGCCGCGTTTCATCCCGCCGGGTTCTGCCGGCTCGACCTCGGCATGCTGGCCGCGGCGCCGGCGGAAGTTTCGTTGCGCGCCCTGGCGCGAACACTGCTCACCGTGGGTGGCGGCGCCTATCCACCGCGCCTCGAACACCTCGAACGCCTGTACCGGGCGCTGGTGGAGGCCGGCGCGGTGGCCGATTCCGGGAAAGCGCTGGGTGGCGGCCGCACGCTGGCCGGCTGCCAAATCGTGCCGGGCCGCGCCGGCGCCCTGATCTGCCGCGAACCGGCCGCGGCGGACGAAGTGTTGCGCCCGGCTCCCGGCGCCGAAGTGCGCTGGGACAACAGATATTCGGTGACCTTTTCGAAGGGCCGAAAGGCGCCGGTACCGGGGCTCACGCTCGCCCGCCTCGGCCGCGACGGCTGGACCGAGATCGCCGGGCGCCAGCCGAATCTGCGAAAATCTCCGATTCCCGGGCCCGCGCGGGCCGCTCTGCCGGCGTTTCGCGACGCCCACGGAATTCTCGCCGTGCCCCATTTGCGGTATGGACGCCAGGGCGCCGAGCCTGCTAGCCTTGGCATAAGGGCTCTGCGGTTCGAACCGCTCATGCCCCTCGCTGGCGCCTTGTTTTCGGTTGTTTCCGGGGCCTTATGACCTATCTCTAGGGTGGGAACAAGGCGCGGTTCGGAGGCAAATCCGACGAATTTCGCGAAGTGGGCCCGCATGGTAGGGAAGTCCGTCGCGTAAACACCGGATCCGCCTGGAGAACGCGCCGTCGACAGGAAGGGCTCGCAACTTTGAATAATTTCGGCAAAAATCTGGCGCTATGGGTCATCATTGGCCTGCTGCTGATTGCGCTTTTCAACCTCTTCCAGGGCTCCTCGGGCAAAAGCGACGCACGCAAGCTCGCCTATTCGGATTTCGTTCAGCGCGTCGAACAGAACGCCGTCAAGAATGTCACCATCAAGGGCGCCAACATTACCGGGCGGCTCAAGGATGGCACGCCGTTCGCGACCTACAAGCCGGATGACGACCCGTCGCTGGTCGACAAGCTCCTGAAGAACGGTGTCGAGGTGACCGCCGCCCCCATCGAAGAGGGCATGCACCCGCTGCTTTCGATGCTGATTTCGTGGTTCCCGCTGCTGCTGATCATCGGGCTGTGGGTTTTCTTCATGCGCCAGATGCAGTCCGGCACCGGCCGCGCCATGGGTTTCGGCAAGTCGCGCGCGCGGCTGCTGACGGAAAAGGTCGGGCGCGTCACCTTCGAGGACGTCGCCGGCATCGACGAAGCCAAGCAGGAGCTCGAGGAAATAATCGAATTCCTGCGCGACCCGCAGAAATACCAGCGCCTCGGCGGCAAAATTCCCAAGGGCGTGCTGTTGGTCGGCCCGCCGGGCACCGGCAAAACGCTGTTGGCCCGCGCCATCGCCGGCGAAGCAAACGTCCCGTTCTTTACGATCTCGGGTTCCGACTTCGTCGAAATGTTCGTAGGCGTCGGCGCCAGCCGGGTGCGCGACATGTTCGAGCAGGGCAAGAAGAACGCGCCCTGCATCATCTTCGTCGACGAAATCGACGCGGTCGGGCGTCACCGCGGCGCCGGCCTGGGCGGCGGCAATGACGAGCGCGAGCAGACGCTCAATCAGCTGCTGGTCGAGATGGACGGTTTCGAGGCCAACGAGGGCGTGATTCTGATCGCCGCGACCAACCGTCCGGATGTGCTCGATCCCGCGCTTCTGCGGCCGGGCCGGTTCGACCGGCAGGTCGTGGTGCCCAACCCCGACATCCTGGGCCGCGAGAAAATCCTCAAGGTGCACATGCGCAAAGTGCCGCTGGCGCCGAACGTCGAGCCCAAGACCATCGCCCGCGGCACGCCAGGCTTCTCGGGCGCCGACCTCGCCAACCTGGTGAACGAGGCCGCGCTGCTCGCGGCGCGCAAAAACAAGCGCATGGTCACCATGACCGATCTCGAGGAAGCCAAGGACAAGGTCATGATGGGCGCCGAGCGCCGCTCGATGGTGATGACCGACAAGGAAAAGGAGATGACCGCCTATCACGAGGCCGGTCACGCGCTGGTGGCGCTGCATTCTCCCGGCCACGACCCGCTGCACAAGGTGACGATCATCCCGCGCGGCCGCGCCCTGGGCCTGACCATGTCGCTGCCGGAGAGGGACCGCTACTCGTACTCCAAGACGGAGCTCGAGGCGCGCATCGCCATGGCCTTCGGCGGCCGTGTCGCCGAAGAGATCATCTACGGCAAGGAAAACGTCACCACCGGCGCGGCCAATGATATCCAGCAGGCGACCGACTTGGCGCGGCGCATGGTCACCGAGTTCGGATTTTCCGACAAGCTTGGGCCGCTGCGCTACGACGACAACACCGAAGAGGTCTTCCTTGGCCACTCCGTGACCCAGCACAAGGCGGTCTCGGACGCCACCGCCAAGCTCATCGACGACGAAATCCGCGGTATCGTGGAGAGCGGCGAAAAGCGGGCACGCAAGATTCTCGATGAGCACGGGGACGATCTGCACACGCTGGCCAAGGGCCTGCTCGAGTTCGAGAGCCTGTCGCGGGACGACGTGGATGCGCTGATGCGCGGCGAAAAGGTGACGCGCGAGGACGACAGCGAGGAGTCGAGCAAGGCCCGCAAGCGCTCGTCCGTGCCGTCGAGCGGCAAGCCCGGCAAGGACGGATCGGGCGGTTTCGAGCCCGAACCCCAGCCCGAGGGGTAATGCCTTGCGGCATTCGCGCGCCGAGGAAAAAGGCCCCGCCCTGCCGCGGGGCCTTTTTCGTGATTCCGGGCCGGCGGGCCGGCTCTATCTGCGCCCGTTGCTCGAGAACCGTCCGGACGCGCCTCGCGCGTTCGGCTTCTGCGAAGTCCTGCTGCCCGGCCCCGACGGCATTGCCGAATTTACCGCCTCCACCGGCGACGTCCGACGTTGGGCGGCGGGCGAGGGCGCGGCCGTCGCCTCGCACGTCGACCGGCTGCTGGAAACCTTCGCCGCCCCACCTCCGTCCTTCGCCGGCCTCGCGCTGGACCGGCCGCGCCTCATGGGTATCGTCAACGTCACGCCCGACAGCTTTACCGACAAGGGTGCCACCCAAGCGCCGGCGGACGCCATCGCCCACGGCAAGGCGCTTGCCGATGCCGGCGCGGACATTATCGACATCGGCGGCGAATCCACCCGCCCCGGTGCCGAGCCGGTGGATTTGGCGGAGGAGCTCGCGCGCGTGCTGCCGGTGATCGGCGGGTTGCGCGGCCGCGGCGCCCTCTTGTCGGTCGATACGCGCAAGGCAAAGGTGATGATCGCGGCGACGGATGCGGGGGCGGTGATCATCAACGACGTCGCGGCGCTGGCATACGACCCCGAATCCCTCGCCGCCGCCGCCGCGACCGGCGCGGCGATCATCCTCGGCCACATGCGCGGGGAGCCGAAGAATATGAACCGATCGCCCGCCTACCGCCACGCGCCGATCGAAGTACATGACGAGCTTGCCGCCAGGGTCGAGGCGTGCCTCGCTTTCGGCATCGCGCGGGACCGCCTCGCCGTCGACCCGGGGTTCGGTTTCGCCAAATCGGGCGACCATAACAGCGCGGTACTGCAACGCCTCTCCCTCCTGCACGGGCTCGGCTGCGCGCTCTGCGTCGGCGCCTCGGGCAAGTGGTTCGCCCGAACGGGCGAGGCTCAGCCGAATTCACCCGCCGCCGGGCTGGAAGCCGTGCGCCAGGGCGCGCAAATCCTGCGAGTCCACGACGTGCCGGCGGCCAGGGCGGCGCTGGCGGCGGCGAAGCTTTAGGAATCGGCAAGATTTCTGCTATAGTTGCTTACAGCGGTTCGGCTCGGTAAAGGTCTCATGACGCGCAAGTTCTTCGGCACCGACGGCATTCGCGGCACCGCCAACAGCGAACCCATGACGGCGGCGACCGCGTTGCGGCTGGCGATGGCGGCCGGCCGGCATTTCCGCCGTGGCGATCATCGCCACCGCGCGGTAATCGGCAAGGACACACGCCTTTCGGGCTACATGATCGAGCCGGCTCTGACCGCCGGTTTCGTTTCGATGGGCATGGATGTAACGCTGGTTGGGCCGATACCGACCCCGGCGGTGGCGATGCTGACGCGATCACTGCGCGCCGATCTGGGCGTTGTCATCTCCGCCTCCCACAATCCCTATGCGGACAATGGCATAAAGCTGTTTGGCCCGGACGGCTGCAAGCTTTCCGACGAAATCGAAACCGCAATCGAGAACCACATGGAAAGCGGCGTCGAATCGCATTTGGCGGCGCCCGAAGGGCTCGGCCGCGCGATGCGTCTCGAGGATGCGCCGGGCCGCTATATCGAGTTCGTCAAGAACACCTTTCCCAAGGGCCTGCGGCTCGACGGTCTCAAGGTCGTGGTCGATTGCGCCCAGGGCGCCGCCTACAAAGTGGCGCCCACCGTGTTGTGGGAGCTGGGCGCCGATCTGGTGCCGATGAGCGTCGCGCCCGACGGCTTCAACATCAACACCGTATGCGGCGCCGCCCATCCCGATGCGATGTGCCGACAAGTGGTCGCGCACGGCGCCGATCTTGGCATCGCGCTCGACGGCGACGCCGACCGGGTGGTGATGTCCGACGAGAACGGAAATCTGGTCGATGGCGACCAGTTGATGGCGCTGATCGCCGAATATTGGGGCCACGACAACCGGCTCAAGGGCGGCGGCGTCGTCGCCACCGTGATGTCGAATCTCGGCCTCGAACGCTATATCGAAGGGTTGGGGCTCGAGCTCATCCGCACCAGGGTAGGCGACCGGTACGTCGTCGAGCACATGCGCGCGCACGGCTACAACGTCGGCGGCGAGCAATCGGGGCACATCGTGCTCTCCGATTACATGACCACGGGCGACGGGCTGATCGCCGCGCTGCAGGCGCTTTCGGTGATCGTCAAATCGGGCCGTCCGGCCAGCGAGGTGGCGCGGCTGTTCGAGCCCGTGCCGCAGCTCCTGCGCAACGTGCCGGTCAATGGCGGTAACCCGCTCGAGGCCAAGAAGGTCAAGCAGGCGGTCAAGGATGGCGAGGCGCGCCTGGCCGATAGTGGACGATTGTTGATCCGGCCATCCGGCACCGAACCGCTGGTTCGCGTCATGGCGGAGGGCGACGACGAAAGCCTTATTGTCGAAATCGTCGACAGCATCGTCGACGCGATCGAGGAAGCAGCCCGGTAAACAGGGTTAGGAATAGTCCATTGCAGGGACGGGTGCTGATCATTGCCGGCTCGGATTCCGGCGGCGGCGCGGGGATTCAGGCCGACATCAAGGCGGTGACCGCGCTCGACGGTTACGCGGCGACGGCGATCACCGCGCTCACGGCCCAGAATACCAAGGGCGTGTTCGGCATCTGGGCCGCGCCGCCCGATTTCGTCGCCCGGCAAATGGAGGTGGTGCTGTCGGATATCGGCGCCGACTGCATCAAGACCGGCATGCTGCACAATGCAGAGGTGATCGCCGTGGTCGCCGATGCCCTGGCGGCGCACGCGGCGGATGTGCCGCTGGTCGTCGACCCGGTGATGGTGGCCAAGGGCGGCGAGGCGCTCCTGGATCCCGCGGCAATCGGCGCGCTCAAGGAACGGTTGCTGCCGCGGGCCACGATAATCACCCCCAACCTGCCCGAGGCCGAAGCGCTGACCGGCGGCACCGTCGCCGACCTCGGCGCCATGAAGGAGGCAGCCGAGGAACTGCTGAGCCTTGGCCCCAAGGCGGTGCTGCTCAAGGGCGGACATCTCGTCGGCGAGACGCTTTACGATGTTCTCGCCACCGACGGCGGGCTCGAAGTGTACGAAAGCCCCCGCATCGAAACCCCCAACACCCACGGCACCGGCTGCACTCTGGCCTCGGCGATCGCCACCGGCATCGCCCAGGACATGCTGCTGCGCGACGCCGTCATGCGCGCCCGCATGTACGTACAGGAAGCGATCCGCCGGGCGCCCGAGATCGGCCACGGCCACGGCCCGCTCAACCACGCCCACACGGTGCGCCCGTTCGGCGTGGATTGATACCAAGGATCGGGCGCGCGGGAACCGTCTTTCAGACCACGCTGTCCGCCGGTTCCGGCTGGCCAGCCATGATATCGGCCAGTATTTCCAGCCCGGCCTCGACCCGCGCCCGCGCGCGGGGGGCGCCGAGGCAGACGCGCACGGCGTGGGGCGCCGGCGCCCGGCCGACCGCGAAAGCTTCGGCCGGCGACACCGCGACGCCGCGCCGCCTGGCCTGGGCCACGAAATCCCGCGCGCGCCATGGCTCGGGCAAGCGCAGCCAAAGATGCAGGCCGCTGGGCTGGGCCGTATAGTCCCGCCCCGACAGCACGCGGCGGGCCAGATTTTGCCGCGCCCTCGCCTCCTGGCGAATGGCGGCGGCGATTTTTTCGGCGGTGCCGTCGCGGATCCACGAAACGGCGATCTCGGCCATCACCGGTGGCGCCACCCAAATGGTCGCCCGAATCGCCGAGATCACCTGACCGATCATGCCGTCGGGCGCGCGGACGAAGGCGATGCGTAGCGCCGGCGCCATGTATTTGGACACGCTGGCAATGTAATAAGCCAATTCCGGCGCGAAGGTAGCCAGCGGCGGTGGCGCCGATTCCAGCATGAAACCGTAGATATCGTCCTCGACCAGCGCGACGTCGTAGCGGCGGGCGATTTCGGCGATGGCGCGGCGGCGGCCGATGGACATCACGGATGCCGTCGGGTTCTGGATCGTCGGCACGGTATAGAGCGCCTTGGGCCTTTCCGCGCGGCAAGCGGCGGCGAACGCGTCGGGCCGGAGACCCTCGTCGTCCATCTCCAATCCGCCAAGCCGCACATGAAGCGCCGCGGCCAGGGCCTTCATGCCGGGGTAGGCCAGCGCGTCGGTCAGCACCAGATCGCCGGGCTCGGTAATCGCCGCGAACACAACCGCCATGCCGTTCTGGGCGCCGCTGGTCACCACCACGTCGTCGGCCTGCGCGGAAACGCCGCGGCCGGCAATCCATTCCGCCCCGATCGCGCGATGCGCCATCGACCCGCCCGGCGGGTGATAGCCGAACAGCGCAGCGATATCGTTGCGTTGGGCCAGCGCCGCCATGGTCTCCCGCAGTGCCGCCTCGCGCGGGGCGCTCATCGGATAATTCATGCTGAGCTCGATCAGCGCCGACTCCTCGTCGAGGGGCTGGAAATCCTCGTCGGGACCGTCGGCCGGCGAACGCACGAAGGTGCCCCGGCCGACCTCGCCGGAGATCAATCCCCGCCGTTCGGCGTCGGCGTAGGCGCGGCTGATGGTGCCGACGGTGACGCCGAGCCGATGGGCAAGGTCGCGTTGAGTCGGGAGACGGGCACCGGCGGATAGCAGGCCATTGTCGATGTCATCCGAAATCGCGCTACTGATCGCGAGGTAACGCGGTCCGACCGAGTCGGAAAGGTCTGGCGCCCATATTGTCATGGTGACAATGTTTATATTGACTCCATAATTGAGTCAATAATAATGTGTCAATCAATTCACCGTCAGGCCATTTTCCCATATTTGGACCGAATCAATGCATACAATACGCCGCCGCGCGCGCTGTGAAATTTCCGGCGTCAAGGATTTTGTACCGTTCGCCGCTCGCGCGCCACGCGGATTGCGGCGGCTGCCCGTGCGGTATTTCGACATGCTAATGACCTGGCGGGACCGCGCCTCTCAACGCCAAGCCCTGCGGCGGCTCGACGACCGCATATTGCGCGACATCGGGGCGAGCCGGGCCGATGTGGAGCGCGAGTGCCGGAAACCCTTCTGGCGGCCATGATGGATATAGCGGCACGCCGAACGGTTTGGCGCTGGCCTGGGCGATTTACCTGACCGAGGGTGTGTACTCATAATGGTTACGGCGCTGGCGGGGCGTGTTTCGTCGCTGGTTAGGCGCGAAAGGCGCCGTAGTGTGCCTCACTTCAAGCCTTTTGCAACGACATCCAGCGACGAAACACGCCC
>CBDVDY010000021.1:0-19587 GCA_965372875.1 uncultured Alphaproteobacteria bacterium
CGAATGGCGCGGGATCGAGGCCCGGATTGGCGAGCATGAGGACGCGGCGCTCGGCCTTCTCTATCGGCGTCAGGTCGCCGGCGCGCAAAAGTAGCGGCCGCAGCGCCTCGTAGCGCCAGATATGCGGCACCGTGCGGTTTATGGGTCGGCCGTAGGGCAGGATGTCCCTGATACTCGGCCACAGGGGCTTGGCGTTCTGCGCCGTCACTTGATCGAGATACTCGGCCGGCAATTCGTCGATTGTGCCCAGCTGTGTGCTCATTGCATCAACTCCCATGGCTGCGCGCCCGCACGGCTCGGGGCGGCGGATTCGAACCATCCATGCTAGACGCAGGCAGCTCCGGGCCTAATTGATCTTGATCAATAGGGGCCTTGGAAGCGAATGCCCGCTCCTGGCTGATACGATGGGCGGCCCGGAAAGACTGACTTGGCACCGTTTACTCCGACAAGGCCCTGTTTGCACCCAAATTTTGGCCGTCTCTAGTTCACAAACAGCCAATGGGCCCCGTGCTTCTCGAACTACTTCAAATGAACTGTGGGAGGCAAGGTGCGGCAGGTGACCGGACCTGCCAGTCGGGTCTTGGCAACACCAGGAACAAGCCGTTCGGTATACTGAACATCCCCTGGATAGGCACAGAACCGGCTCGAATCGCCGATTATTGCTTGACAAGCTGTATTTTGGTATACCATTCTTCCTCGAGTGCAAGGTTGGGCATGGAGCGGACCGGCGTCCCGCGCCGGGTCCGCGGTCGGCCCGAGGAGTGGCGCACCCCAACGGGAGGCAAGGGGACGGGGATCCCACTCGTCGGCCAATGAGCAACGGGCTCGCGGCCGGCCCGGCTTCGCTCGCAGGGAGCGCAGACGATGACCGCTGGAGGAGCCTCTCGCGAAGCTTCGGTCGGCACCCAAAACGGGCCAGCGCGCCTGACGATCGGCATCGACACCGGCGGCACCTTCACCGACTGCTACGTCACCGGCGGCGGCGACGTCGTAATCGCCAAGGCCGACACCACGCAGCACGATTTGAGTCAGGGCGTGTTGGCCTGCCTCGACCATGCCGCCGAGGCGTTGGGACTTGAGCGTGGCGAGCTGCTGCTGCGGACCGATGTGATCCGGCTCACGACGACCATCGGCACCAACACCTTCATCAACCGGACCGGCGCGAGAATAGGCCTGCTCGTCGGCGCGACCCTGGCCGGACGGATATCGGAGCTGGCCAACGGCGTCCCCCTCGCGCAAGACCTGATTCTCCCTGTTCCGGAGGACGTCGAACCGGGCAACGACAGAGAGGTCAGGGCGGCAACGCGTTCGCTGCTCGAGCGCGGTGCCCGCATCCTGGTAATCGCGCTGAACAGCGGCACCGACCTTCCCGAGCGGGAGGCGCGGGTCCGCGCGGTCATCGCCGAGGACTATCCGCGCCACTACCTCGGCGCGGTCCCCGTCCTGACGTCCCATAAGGTGACGCCGGTGGCCGACGGCATCCTGCGGATCCAGACAGCACTGCTGAACGCCTACATCCATCCGGTGATGAGCCGCTTCCTCTATCGGGTGGAGGATCAGCTCCGCGAGGACGGCTACTGCCGGCCCCTGCAGATCGGCAATGCCAACGGCGGCACCTCACGCGTGGCCAAGACGGCCGCGCTCAGGACCTGGGGCTCGGGTCCGGCGGGCGGCGTCGCCGCCGCCGCCGAGATGGCCCGGCACCTAGGCCTCGAACACGCCGTCGCCGTCGACATCGGCGGCACCAGCACCGATATCGGCGTGATCTCCGGGGGCCGCTGGGGCTACGAGATAGAGCCCTCGATCGAGGGCGTGGCGGTCGCGCTGCCCATGCTCGGTCTTCGCTCGACCGGGATCGGCTGCGGCTCCATCGCCCGGGTCGTCGATGGCGATCTGGAGGTCGGTCCCGAGAGCGCCGGGGCACAGCCCGGGCCGGCGTCGTATGGGCTCGGCGGGCTCGACGCGACCGTTACCGATGCCGCGTGCTGCCTCGGGTTCTTCGATCCGGCGCATTTCCTGGGCGGCCGACGCGCGCTCGACATCGGTGCCGCCAAGCGGGCGATCGCGGAGAACGTTGCCGGACCGCTCGGCGTGGAGGTCGAGGCGGCGGCCGCCCGGGTGATCGACCGGACGGCGACGCTGGTCGCCAAGAGCGTGCACGAGGAACTTTCGCGCACAGGCGTGGATGCCCACCGCTGCGCCTTGCTCGCCACCGGCGGCGGCGGCGGCCTGCTCGGACATGCGATCGGCGCTCGGCTCGGCGCACCGGCGGTCTACGCCTTCCCGATCAGTCCCGTGTTCAGCGCCTTCGGCGTCTCGCGGCTCGACGTGCTGCACACCTACGAAATCCTTCCAAGGGCGGACACCGCAAAGCGCGACCTCGCCGCCGTCGCACGGTCGGCAATCGCAGACATGCGGGGCGAGGGCATCGATGCCGATCAAGTGCGCCTGCGCTACGAGGGCGAACGCAGCGACGGCGATGGGGTCGTGGTCGAGGATCTGGGCGGCGCGCGATCGCGCGTCGTGGACGCCGTCCGCGCCCGCGGCGAGACCCTGCGCCTGGTCCGGGTGAAGGCGACCGCGCGCCGGCCGCGCGAGAAGCTGGCAGGCATCAACGCCGCGACCCGCGTCCCGAAGCCGAAGGGAAGCCGCGAGATCCATTGGACGGGCTCGACCGCAAGCGCTCCGCTGTTCGACTGGACGAACCTGCCAAAGGGGATGGTGGTGACCGGCCCCGCGGTGCTCGAGACCGCCGAGACGACGCTCATAATTCCGCCCGACGCGGAGGGGACGGTCGGCCGGCTGGGCGAGGTGAAGATGATGCGGTTGCGGGTCTCCCGCGGCCGCCCGAAATCCCGCCGAAGGTTCGCCACGGGCGCAGAGGGTTAGGTGGAAGGGGGCGCCATGAAACGACGGATCACGGAGAACCTCGACATCGACACCGACGCGCTCGAATGGCTGTGCCACGCCTGCGGTGTCTCGCTCGGTCCGGCGTCGGCGAACTACAAGGAGGGCTGCCTGGTCGCCGCCCGCGACCCGCGGGAGGTCTGGCAGCCGCTGATCGAGGAGGAGTACAACTTCTCTTACGATCCCGGCTGGATGCGGCTGGTCGAGTATTATTGCCCGGAATGCGGCGCCCTCATCGAGCTGGACGTCCTGCCCCCCGGCCACCCGATCCCCCGCGACTTCGAGCTCGATCTGCGCAAGCTGGTGGACAAGGCCGCCGCCGAGAGCGGAGCGGCGGACCCATGAACGCGACCGTCAACGTCGATATCGGCGGCACCTTCACCGACTGCTACGTCACGCTGGGTGACGGCACGTCGGCCTGCGTGAAGACGCCGACCACCGGGCATCGATTGTCGCTCGGCTTCATGCGCGGCCTGGAGGCGGCGGCGGGCGAGCTTGAAATGAGCGTCGAGGAGCTGCTCGCCTCGGTACGAAGCATCCAATACTCGACCACCGTGGCGATGAACACGCTGCTCCAGCGCAAGGGGCCCAAGCTCGCGTTGATCGTCACCGACGGACACCAGGACGTCTTGAGGATCGCCAAGGGGGCGTCGTGGATGGACGCCGCCGTGATCCGCGAGATCCGTAACGTCGCCCGCATCACCAAACCACAGCCGCTGATCGACCACGCCCACGTGCTGGCCGCGCGGGAACGGATCGACTGCTTCGGCGACGTGGTCCGCCCGCTCGACGAGGAGCACTTCGTGGAGGGGCTGCGCGGCCTGGTCGACGAGGGGGTCCGCGGCTTCGTCGTGTGCCTGCTGTTCGCCTACCTCTATCCTGTCCACGAACAGCGCATCCGCGAGCTCATAGAGGCCGAGTACCCCGAGGTCTATCTGGGTGCGATGCCGATCATGCTGTCCTCGGACGTCGCGCCGAAGCGCTGGGAGTACACGCGGGCGAACACGACCATCCTCAACGCCTACCTGCACCAGTCGATGTGGGAGGAGCTTGCGGGCATGGGCGACGAGCTGCGCGAGCGCGGCTACCGGGGCGCCGTCATGATGGTGCACAACACCGGCGGGATGGCCGAGGTCTACCGCACCTCCGCGGTGCAGACGTACAATGGCGGGCCGGTCGCCGGTCTCATCGGCGGGGCCGCGGTCGGCAAGCGTCTGGGCCACGACAACGTGCTGGTCACCGACATGGGCGGCACCAGCTTCGACATCGGGTTGGTCGTTCACGGCTCCGCGCGGACTTACGACTTCCGGCCGGTGATCGATCGGTACTGGGTCGACATGAGCATCCTGGAGACCCGGTCGATCGGCGCCGGCGGCGGCTCGATCGCCCGGATCAACCGCGCGGTCGACGATCGCCTGGAGGTCGGGCCCGAAGGGGCCGGCTCGATGCCCGGGCCGGCCTGCTACGGCCTCGGCGGCGCCGACCCCACCGTGACCGACGCCGACCTGGTCCTCGGCTACCTCAATCCCGAAGGCTATTTCGGCGGCGCCATGACCCTCGACCGCGGCCTCGCCGAGGAGGCCATCCGCACCGCGATCGCCGAGCCGCTGGGGATAACCGCGATCGAGGCGGCGCGCCGGATCAAGCGCATCGTCGACGCCAACATGGCCGACGCGATCGCGCGCGAGACCTTCCTGCGCGGCCACGATCCCAAGGACTTCGTCTTGTTGTCCTACGGCGGTGCGGGCCCCACCCATTGCATCGGCTACGGCCGCGCCCTCGGCATCGAGCGGATGGTCGTCTTTCCCTTCTCGCCGGTGTTCTGCGCCTGGGGCTCGTCGACCCTGCCGGTCGCCCATATCTACGAAGCCTCGCAGCGTTTCGAGCTCATGGCACCCCAGACGCAGGCCCCGAGCGAGGACTACGCGGCCTTCAACCGGGTCGTCGAGCGGCTCGAGCGCGAGGCGGCCCGGGACCTCTCGGGCGCTGGGTACGATCCCGCCGAGGCGACCTTCACCGTCGAGCTCGACATGAAGTATGGCGGGCAGATTCACAACCACCGCGCCACATCTCCAGTCCTCCGTTTGACCGGGCCCGACGACGTGCGGCGCCTCTACGAGAGCTTCGAGAAGCAGTACAGCGCGTTCTTCAGTCCAGTGAACACGTTTCCGGAGGGCGGGGTGGAGATCCACAACTTCGTGCTGCGGGCGGAGCTGCCGGAACCGTCCTGGGAGCTGCCGCGGTATCCCCTGGAGGGCGAATCGGCGAAGGCGGCGCAGATCGGCGAGCGGCCGGCCTTCTGGGGCGAGGCAGGGGAACCGGCGATGACGCCGATCTACGGCCAGGCGCTGTTGAAGGCGGGCAACCGGCTCTCGGGGCCGGCCATCGTCGAGGCCGATTACACGACCGTCGTGGTCGAGCCCGCCTATGCGCTCAGTGTCGACGAACATCTCAATCTCGTCCTTTCCAGGGAATAGGGGCACCGCCATGTCCACGGCAGCCAAACGAGACATACAAGAGCACTTGAAGGTCAGGCCGGTCGATGTGTCTCCGGCGACGGTCATCCGGTGGACGCAGCCCGAGCCCCTGACCCCCCTCGACGAGCGCTGTTTGGCCGAGCTCGGGCCGGGCGATTACGAGATCTACGACGAGAAGCTGTCGAACATTCTGGACGAGGCCCGGGAGATCTTCATCCGCAGCGGCGTCAGCGGCATGCTGCGCTCGGGCGACCTGATCGTCGCCGTCTACACCGCCAACGGGGATCTTGCGAGCGCCTCGGCGGGCACGTATCTGCACTGCGTCACCGCCATGCTCCCCATCAAGTTCGTCCTGCAGACCTATGTCGACGACGTGACGGTGGGTATCCACGAAGGCGACATCTTCTACGCCAACGAGGCCCGCTACGGCGGGATCCACAACCCGGACCAGATGGCGTTCATGCCGGTCTTTCACCAGAGCGAACTGATCGCCTGGACCGCGGCGCTGGCGCACCAGCCCGAAACCGGAGCCATCGAGCCGGGCGGCATGCCCCTGACGGCGCGCACGCGCGACGACGAAGGCATGAAGCTGACCCCGATCAAGATCGGCGAGAATTACCGAATCCGCCGCGATCTCCTCGACATGATCGTCAACTTCATCGGCCGCGCCCCGCGCATGCAGGCGATCGACACGCGGGCCCGCGTCACCGGAGCGGACCGTCTCCGGATTCGCTTGCAGCAACTCGCCGAAGATCGCGGTAACGATTTCGTGCGGGGCCTCTTGCGGCAGCTCGTGGTCAAGGCCGAGAAGGCGGCGCGCCGGCGGGTCGCCAAGTGGAACGACGGCGTCTACCGCGCCGTTGCGTTCTCCGACACGATCGGGCGCGAGACGGCTCTCCTGCGCGCCTCGGTGACCGCCACCAAGAAGGGCGAGCGCGTTACCTTCGACTTCACCGGCACCTCGCCGGAGAACGATTCCTCCTACAACTGCTTCCCCCACGTGGTGGCCGCCCATGCCGCCATTTTCGTCTACGCCTACGCGTTCCACGACCTTCCAGTTTCGAACGGCACGCTCGCCGTGTTCGACTGGATCATCCCGGAGGGCACGATCTTCAACGCCTCGGCCAACGCGGCCATCAGCAACGCGCCGACGCTGAACTCGCTAACGCTCGGAGTGATCCCGAAAATCATGGGGGCGATGCTGTTCGACAGCGAGTACCGCGAGCTGGTCGGGGCGTGCAACGGCACCACCTGCGGCCCGGTGGTGGTCTCGGGACGCAATCAGTACGGCATACGGGTCACCGAGGTCGACGCCGCCCCCTTGAACACCGAGGGGCAGGGTGCGCGCACCGACTTGGACGGCGTCGACGCCTACGGCTTTCCCTGGGCCCACGCCGGCCGCGCGCCGGACGTCGAGGACAGCGAGACCGAGTATCAGTTCCTGCGCCTGTTCTTCCGCCTGCGCCGCGACAATTGCGGCTTCGGCATGCAGCGCGGCGGCGCCGGCAGCGAGGTGGCGCTGGTGCCCCGCCACGTCCCCGCCATGCTGTGGACCCAGCGCTCGCGCAACGCCAAGATCAACTGCGCGCTGGGTCTGTTCGGCGGCTATCCATCGTCGTCCTGCTTCGGCATCCACGTCCGCGACACGAACCTGTGGGAAAAGATGGCGCGCGGGGACGGCGATATCCCGAGCAGCGCCACCGATTTGGCCATCAAGCGAACGGTCGCCGGCGACTATCTGTTCGAGCATCCTTCCCGGCCACAACGGATCGGCAAGAACGGCGACATCATCGTGCATTTGAGCGGCGGCGGCGGCGGCTATGGCGACGCGCTCCGCCGCGATCCGGGCTCCGTGCTGGAAGACCTGCGAAGCGGCCTCATCAGCGAGTGGACCGCCCGCAAGGTCTATCGCGTCCGCTACGATGCCGAGACCCTTAAGCTGGACACGGCGGCGACCAAGCGCGCCCGAGCCGCCGAGCGGCGGGCCCGCCTGCGTCGCGGCAAGCCCTGGGACGAGTTCATGGCCGAGTGGTCCAAGCTCAAGCCGTGCGAGGAGGCCCTGGCCCATTTCGGATCCTGGCCGGAGGGCGTCCCGGTCAAGGCCGGAGCGCGGGACCGGATATGAGCAGGGGCAGGCTCCGCGCGGCGCTGACTTCGCGTGCCCCGATCGACGGCGCCTCGTTGCCGCTGATCGGCATGCATGCTGGACGTCTCGAGCAGGTCTCCGAGATCCTGTTCCTGACCGACCCCGAGAGCCAGGCCCGGGCCTTGCGCAACGCCCAGGCGCTCTATGGGACCGATGCGGTCACCGTCGGCGCGGGGCTCGACACGCTTGCGATCGCCGCGCGCATGGCGGCCGGTTCGCAAGCGGACCCGTTGGCCGCCAGGAAGGCCGCCGCCGATGCGGACCCCGTCGCCGACTTGCCCGACCCGGGAATCGTCGTCGGCCAGGCGGTGATGGAAACGGAATTCGCGACCATCCGCCGCCTGCGGCCCGTCCTCGGCGAGCGTGCCGGCATCGCCGTTGCCATGCCCGCGCCGGACCGGCTGGCGGCGCAGCTCGGAGGGGACGCCGGGGCCGAGTGGTGCTTGTCGCTCCTGCAGCAGGCCGTCCGGCGCTACGGTGCGCTCGAGCCCGACGCTCTGCTCACGGTCGGCGAGACCGACACGAAGGCCCGGCTGGGCCCGATCTGCGGTCACTTCGGCGTTGTTCTGATCCACCTGGGAGCGGAGCCGCCGCGCGGGGTCGTCGCGGTGCCGGGTGGCGAATTCGTCAACGGGCGGGCCGGGGGTGCGGCCGGCGGCGGTGGCGCGCCGGGCTGGCTTTACACGACCACCAGCGAGATCCCGGCGGAGGCGGACCCCGCGGCGGTCAAGGAGGCGATCGCCCGGCTGCGCGGCGACCGACAGCAGGAAGGGTGTCCTGAGCGATGACGACGGATCGAACGAGCGCAAGCGGTGACGGCCGCCGGTTTTGGAACGAGGCGGTCGAATGCCGCTCCGAAGATGAGATCCGCGCGGTCCAGGTGGCGAAAATCCGCAAGCAGCTCAAGCGCTGCTACCGGCTCTCGTCCTACTACCGGGCGAAGATGGATGAGGCTGGAGTCAAGCCCGAGGACGTCAGGACCTGGGAGGACTTCCGGCGGCTCCCGGTGTTCCTGACGCCCGACGAGTACAAGGCACAACAGGAGCAGTCCCGGAACGAGGATGGCCATTCCTTCGGCAAGATCCTGTGTGCGCCGCTGGGCGAGGTTCTCGGCATGTCATCGACGTCCGGGACCACCGGCCTGCCGACGCTCTCGGGGTTCACCCGCCACGACATCGGGGTCACCAACGAGATTCTGGCGCGCGCCTTCTGGCGCATCGGCATCCGCCCGGGCGACGCCGTGCTGCACGGGTTCGGTCTTTCGATGTGGGTGCTCGGCATCCCGGCGGTCCGTGCCCTGGAGGCCATGGGCGCCCGGGCCATGCCGGTCGGCGCCGAAGGCGGCACCGAGCGCTTCCTCACCTTTGCCCGCCTCGACCGGCCGACCACCCTGCTGTGCACGCCGTCCTTCGCGGAGTATATGATCGAGCGGGCGCCGCAGACCGCCGGCATCGAGGTCGGCGAGCTCGGCATCAAAACCATCATGTGCGCCGGCGAGCCGGGCGCCGGACTGCCCGAGGTGCGGCACAAGATCGAGGACGCCTGGGGCGCCAGCGTCTACGATTTCGCCGGCGGACCGTGGGGGATCGCCGCCATCAGTTGCGGCCACGACCCCTACCAGGGCATGCACCTGGTCTCCGAGGATTGCTCGCTCAACTACGACATCGTCGACCCGGAGACCCGCGAGCCGATCGAGATCGCCGATGGCGCCGTCGGGGCCACGGTGATCACCTCCTACGATTGGGAGGCGGCGCCGCCGGTCAAGTTCTTCAACAACGATCTCATGCAGATCTTCACCGAGCCCTGCCCCTGCGGGCTGCCGGGCAAACGCCGCAAGATATTGGGCCGCATCGACGATCTGCTGATCGTGAAGGGGATCAACGTTTACCCCGCGGCGGTCCGCGGCGTGATCAACGGGTTCGTCCCGAGGGTGACCGGCGAGATGCGCATCGTGCTCAACGAGCCGCCGCCCCGCGTGCGGTCGCCGGTTCACATCAAGCTCGAGCGCGGGCGCACGCTCGGCGATGACGAGCTCAAGGGGATCGCGCGCGAGATCGAGCGCAAGATCGGCGATCTCTTGAGGTTCACGCCCAAGCTCGAGTTCGTGGCGCCGGACAGCCTCGATCGCTCGGTGCACAAGGGAAGTCTGTTCGAGAAGGCCTACGAGCAGGGCTGACCGATCGCTCCTTCGGGGGTCCGGAGGAATTGGAAGGACGAACACGTCGCAGTCGAACGAAAGGTTTGGATCCGATGCCCGTTGCCATTGACGCACACATGCATCCCGTCGCCGACCCGCGCGCGACCCGCGGCGCCGCCAAGGCGTTCCATGAGGCGGCGTCGAAGTATTTCGGCGCCGAGCGCAAGGAGGAGTCGGTGGCCGAGACCGCCGACATGTACCGCGGCCTCGACATGATGGCGGTCATGCTGGCGCTCGATTCCGAATCGGGCAGCGGCCGCCCCGCGGTGACCAACGATTTCGTGGCCGAGGCTGTCCGCGATCACCCCGACGTCTATATCGGGTTCGCCAGCGTCGACCCGTGGAAGGGCAAGATCGCGATCGACGAGGTCAAGCGCGCGGTCGAGGAGCTCGGCTTGAGCGGCTTCAAGTTCCACCCCGCGACCCAGGCTTTCACGCCCAACGACCGGCATTTCTACCCGATCTACGAGGCGATCGCCGCCTACAAGCTCCCGGTGCTGTTCCACACCGGGACGACGGGCATCGGCGCGGGCATGCCGGGCGGCGGCGGGATCAAGCTCGGGACCTGCCGGCCGATCCCCCATCTCGACGATGTCGCCGCCGATTTCCCCGACATCACCCTCATCCTGGCCCACCCGTCCTGGCCGTGGCAGGATGAGGCGCTGGCGATGGCGGTGCACAAGCCGAACGTCTATATCGACCTCTCGGGCTGGTCGCCCAAGTACTTCTCGGAGTCGCTGATCCGGTACACCAACTCGATGCTCCAGGACAAAGTCATGTTCGGCACCGACTATCCCTTCCTTACGCCGGAGCGATGGCTGGCCGACTTCGAGAAGGCGCCGTTCAAGGACGAGGTTCGGCCCAAGATCCTGCTGAAGAACGCACAACGGCTGTTGAAGCTCGACGACACATGAACTTGGGCACGCGAAGCGGAACGGAGCGCCGGCAGTGAACACGCCACCCGACGGAAGACCGAGGCCGACGGCGGAGCACGAAGGAGGCATGCCGCGCGCCGTCGACGTTGCCTACCACGCCATCCGCAAGGCGATCCTGAAGGGGGAGTTGCGGTCGGGAGACAAACTTCCCGAAGGCAAGCTGGCCCAAAGCATCGGCGTCAGCCGCACCCCGCTGCGCGAGGCGCTCAACCGGCTGCGCAGCGAAGGGCTCGTCGTGATCGAGCGCTACCGCAAGAACTACGTGGCGCATTTCACCGAGGACGACGTCAAGGAGATCTGGCAATTGCGGGCGCTGCTGGAGGGCCACGCCGCCGCGCGCGCGGCGGCGACCATCACCGATGCCGACATCGCCCGGCTGGAGGAGCTGGCGACGCAGATGGAAGTGGCGCTCGCCGAGCAGGGGGCGGCGTCGATCCCCGTCTTCGATCCGCTCAACGACGAATTCCACATGATCATCGCGCGCGCCGCGAACAGCCCGCGGGTGACCCGCGTGCTGGAATCGTCGCTCGAACTGCCGACGGCCGTTCTCTCCGGCTACGACGATGAGCCCGGCAATAACGAAGAGACCATGGAGGCCCGGCTGCGCCGCACCAATTGGCAGCACCGGGAGATCATCGCGGCGCTGCGGGTACGCAACGCGAAATGGGCGGAGGCCCAGATGTACGCGCACCTGATCTCGCTGATCAGGGATTCGGGTTGATGCGACGGCCGGCCCCGGCGGCGCCCCTTCCAAGCGCGACTGCCCCCAAGCGCTTCGAGGTGGCGAAGCGGTCGACGGATCACTGATGATGGGACAGGACATGCGAACCTTTCAGCTCGCGGATTTCGGAAAGCCTCTGGTGTCCCGCACCAAGGAGCCGCCGTCGCCGACCGGCGCCGAGCTTCTGATCCGCATCCAGCGCTGCGGCGTTTGCCACGGCGACCTGCACTTTCAGCACGGTTATCTTCGTCTCGGCGGCGGCAAGAAGCTCGAACTCGAATCACGGGGCATCAAACTGCCTCTCGTCCTCGGCCACGAGATCGTCGGCGAAGTGGCGGTCGTCGGCCGTCAGGTTGCCGATTTCGCGTGACGCGGAACATAGTCGCCATGGATGGACTGGAACATGCAGGATATTGAATCGAAGTGCGCGTTCGTCACCGGCGGCAGCGGGGGAATCGGGCTCGGCATCGCCCGGGCCCTGGCCCGCCATAAGGTCAACGTCGCGATTGCCGGCCTCACGCCCGGGAAACTGAAAGCCGCAAGCGACGAGTTGCGGGATTTGGGCGTGGAGGTCCTGTCTTTCGAGCTGGACGTGGCCGATCGCGACGCGATGAACAGTGTGGCCGCGGAGGTCGAGGCCGCGTTCGGCAAGATCCACATCCTGGTCAACAATGCGGGGGTCGGATATGCCGGCGTACCCCTCGACCAGGTCAGCGACGCAGACTGGGATTGGGTGATCGGGGTCAACATCCGGGGCGCCGTCAATTGCCTTCAAGCCTTCCTGCCACGGATCAAGAGCCATGGCGAGGGCGGCCACGTGGTGAACACGAGTTCGGTGTCCGGGTTGTTCGTTCACCCCGAGTGGAAGCAGGGGGTGTACGCGACAACACGATTTGCCGTGGTCGGGCTCTCCGAGGCTCTGAGAATCGACCTTGAGGCGCATTCCATCGGCGTTTCCGTGCTTTGTCCGGGGCCCGTCGATACCGACATCTTTCAGTCGGGCCGCAACCGCCCCGAACGATATGGCGGATCGTTCAAGCGCCCCGACGACCATCCGCTGGTCGCCCTGGCGAAGACCGGTATGAGCCCCGACCTCGTCGGTGAGCTGGTGATCGAGGCGATCCGCCGGAACGACCTCTACATATTCACCCATCCCGAACTGGGGGACTTCATCAAGCAGCGCCATCAGCGTATTACCGATGCGCTCGATGCGGCGCAGGACACGTTGGATCGGCTTCGGGGCGGACCGTCGTGAATCCGCGGCCCGCTCGGTTGCGGACCGGGCAGATCGGCGAAGGCCGACCGACTGGAGGGGGGTACTTGCGATGAGGCTTGCGGGAAAGACCGCCGTCGTGACGGGCGCCGCTTCGGGGATCGGCGCGGCCACGGCACGGCTCTTGAAGCGGGAAGGCGCCCGCGTCATCGCCATGGACCGCGCCAAGATCGAGGACGATTTCGACAAGGTCATCGAGGTCGACCTGTCCAGCATGGAGTCGATCGACGCCGCGGTCGCCCAAATCGACGAGGGTATCGACGCGCTTTGCAACATCGCCGGCGTCTCGATGGTGCCGCCGCAACACGTCGTCATCACGGTGAATTTCCTCGCGCCGAGATACCTGACCGAGAAACTCATCGCGCGCCTGAACGATGGCGCCTCGGTCGTCAACATGGCCTCGGTCGGCGGCATGGCCTGGCGCGAGGCCATCGACACGGTAAGGGCCTGTCTGGCGCTGAAGTCGTTCGATGAGGCGGAGCAGTTCTGCCTCGAGCACAAGGTCGAGCGGCTGTTCAGCTACAAGCTGGCGAAGGAGGCCCTGATCGTCTGGACGATGCAGACCGCGGCGAGCGGGGAGCACGGCCATATCCGGTTCAATTGCGTCAGCCCCGGCGTGGTCGAGACGCCCCTGTGGCACGAGGCGGCCACCTTGTCCGGAGAGCGCGGCAAGGCGTTCCTGGCCAAGACGCCGCACGTCTTCGACCCGGCGGATATCGCGGACGCGGTGCTGTTCCTGTGCGAAGACAGGAGCGCCCGGATCAACGGCGCCGACATCGCGGTCGACGCGGGGCTCGGCGCGATTCTCAACCGCGAGAATTTCGGGTTCTGACGGTTGGATCGAGCCGGCAAGGGGGCATGATGTGAAGGCAGGTGAATTCGACGGCGCGAACATCGGTCCGGATGCGGCGGCCATGCGCTCGCTCTACGAACGCATGCTGCTGATCCGGCGCATGGAAGAGCAAATCGGCGAGGATTTTCATGCCGGCAAGCTGCCCGGCGGCGTTCATCTCTACATCGGTCAGGAAGCGGTGGCCGCCGGGGTCTGCGCGCACCTGGAGGACACCGATCGGATCGCCAGCACCCACCGCGGCCACGGCCATTTCCTCGCCAAGGGTGGCGACCCGCGATCGATGATGGCCGAGATCTACGGCCGCCGAACCGGCATCTGCAAGGGCATGGGCGGCTCGATGCACGTCGCCGATTTCTCCAAGGGCATCCTGGGGGCGAACGGGATCGTCGGCGGCGGGATCGCCATCACCGTCGGCGCCGCCTTCGCCGCGCAGCTCGATGGCGAGGGCCGCGTCGCGGTCGCTTTCTTCGGCGACGGCGCGGCCAACCAGGGCGTGCTCATGGAGGCGTTGAACATCAGCGCCCTGTGGAAGCTGCCCATGGTTTTCGTTTGCGAGAACAACGGCTATTCCGAGTTCTCGCCCAGCGACACGGTCACGGCGGGCAGCATCGCGGATCGCGCGCGCCCCTTCGGCATGCCCATCACAGCGCTCGACGGCAACGACGTGCTGGAGGTGTGGGCGGCGGCGGCGGCGGCCGTGGATCGCGGCCGGCAGGGCCTCGGCCCCTCCTTCATCGAGGCGAAGACCTACCGGCTGCGCGGGCACTTGGAGGCGGAATCCCTGTTCCTCAACCAGGCCTACCGGACGCAGGAGGAGATCGCCGAGTGGCAGGCGCGGGACCCGCTGGACCGGCTCGCGGACCACATGCGGTCGTCGGGAATCTGCGGCGGCGACGATTTCAAGGACATCGAAAGCGACGTTGCGAAGACCGTGGCGGAGGCGGTTCGTTTTGCCGAAGAGAGCGGCCTACCCGATCCCGACCAGGTCTTCGACATGATGGGCGTCCGCCGCCCGGAGGTGGCGGAATGACGAAGAGGCGCCTCATCCAGGCGGTCAACGACACGCTGATGGAAGAGATGGAGCGCGACCCCAAGGTTATCCTGTTCGGCGAGGACGTCGAGATCGGCGTGTTCGGCGACACCAGGGGGCTGCTCGAACGTTTCGGCGCCGATCGCGTGCGCAACACGCCGATCTGCGAGGCGACCTTGACCGGCATGGCGGTCGGCGCCGCCGTCGGCGGCTACCGGGTCGTCCTCCACATGATGTTCGCGAACTTCATCTATACCGGCTTCGACGCCATCGCCAACCAGATGGCCAAGATGAGGCTGATGAGCGGGGGGCAGATCGACCTGCCGATCACCGTGATCGCGGGATACGGAGGCGGCCGATCGACGGCGGCCCAGCACTCCGACACGCCCTATCCGCTGCTCATGAATCTGGGCGCCATCGACATCGTCGTCCCGGCCACGCCGGAGGATGCCAAGGGACTGTTGAAGACCGCGATCCGAAGCCCGACCCCGACATTCTTCCTCGAGCCCGGCGGCCGGGGCGGCGAAATCGGTGAGGTTCCCGACGAGGACTACACGATCCCGTTCGGCAAGGCCCGGATCCGCGCCGAAGGCGAGGACATCACCCTGGTGTGCATCGGCGCCATGGTGAGGCCGACCCTGGAGGCGGCGGAACGGCTCAGGGAGGCCGGCATCGGGGCGGCGGTCATCGACTGCCGGACCCTGGCGCCCCTCGATTACGACAGCATCGTGCGCTCGGTGGAGACCACCGGCCGGCTGGTGATCGTGGACGAGGCCCGCGACAGCTGCAGCGCCGCGAGCCAGATCGCCGCCGTCATCGGCGACCGGGCCTTCGACGCGCTCAAGGCGCCGATCAAGCGGGTCACGGTTCCCGATGTCGCGATGCCCTATGCGCCCAACGTCGAACAAGCGCTCCTGCCCGGCCCCGAGGCGATCGTGGCGGCGGCGAACGAGGTCCTGGAAGGGCGGATCGACCGATCCGAAGCATCATGAGAGTAAGTCTCAAACTGGTCCGAATCGGAACGAACATGGAGGAGGCGACGATCACCAAGTGGCACGTCGCGCCCGGCAGCCAATTCAGAGCCGCGGAGATCCTCTACGAACTCGAGACCGAGAAGGTCACGCAGGAGATAGAGGCGCCGGCCGACGGGACTCTGCTGGAAATCAGCGTACCCGAAGGCGGGATCGCCAAGGTGGATGAAGTGGTCTGCGTCATCGATGCACAACCAGTGTCAGCCGATTGACGCGGGATCGCAATGGCCCTTGGCAGGCGTTGCGTTGGATCGAAAAACAAATGTGGAAGTGATTTACCGAAGCGGGAAAACTAAGGGCCGCAATGGAGTACCTGTTGCACCGCGGAATTTTATCGGCGCGCCGATAAACCCAAATTCATAAACTTTGTCTGATGATAATTCTTCCAGGTTCAGTAATTCCATTTGCGGCACACCGGCTTCGGCAAGCAAATGACAATGAACAGGTAACCAAACATCCGGATCGCCCGGCGGCGTTTTCTCAACAGCCTCGTTGTCGGCACCAACGGCGACTATACCTTTCGATGTCAGCCATTTGGCGGACTCCACTATCAACCCGGGACTGTCGCCAAACACTTGATCCCCATCCGGCCAATAACGCATACGACCCGTGCGCACGAGAACAACATCTCCTTCGCGTACTTCAACACCCTGCTTCTCACACGTTTTATCAAGATCTTCGACGGTGATACCATAAGTTGGCGGCAGACAATCCACACCCTTACAAGCAGCCACATCAAGAAGGATACCGCGCGCGATAATAGGATCAATTTGTTCAGCACCGTTCTTTGTCCAGCCCCGACTTCCCAAATGCTCATCCGCATGAAAATTATTGAAAATTTCTTCGTGGTAACCAAAATGATTCAGCGCATCAATATGTGTACCAGTGTGCGTGTACATCAAAATGACATCGCCGGAATACGCACAACATGCGTTCACCTTTTTACCAGCACGATTTAGATCATCAACAGTAGTGCCTTTAGGCGTATGGCTCATAAACGATTGATAGGCGGGGTCACCAGCGGCAACAAACCCCGGCATCCCAACAAAAAAATCGACACTGAGATCATAGATATTGCGAGCATCCATTTGCCTAAAAATAGCATCACGTGATTCTGGCGTTATGCGATTAATCGCTCCTTTTTGATCATCTGGCCCCCAAGGGCTCGCGGCTGGCTTAAATCGTTCTGGTAGGTCATTCGTACTATTTTTTTCGCTCATGACGATGCGCCTTCCGCCGTAAATTCAAAATCACAAACGGCGCGGTCTGCAAACATCGGTAAAAGTTTTGCGACCACCTCTTGGTGATACGGGTGGTCTGAATAGTTTTCAAGCGCTTCCCAACTAACAAAATCGCTAATCAATACATAATCCCACACATCGCCGGATTCTCCCGGCTCTCCGCTATGCTCGCCGATCTGCCAAAATTCGATACCCGGCACTTTTCCTGGAAGTTCGTTGAGAATATCAACAATCGTTCGCGCGCTTGCGTCCGCTGCGATCTTGAACATAAACACATGCCTAATCATAGTTTCGCTTTCCCTAATGTTTGCAGGCCATTCCCGTTCAAAAACACACCCACATTCGACTTGGCGAAACCTTACTCTATCGGTATCGCAATTATCTTTGATGTGAGAGGGCAGTGTCAAAGCAAATTGGCTTGAATAGGGCAGTGGCGTTCCGCAGCCTCCCGCGATGCACAATCCGTTCCGTTATTTCAACAGTTCACCCGAGGTGATCGGCCTCGCGGTGATGATGTACATCCGCTACCCGTTGTCACCGCGGCAGGTCGAAGATCTGCCGTCCGAACGCGGTGTCGATATCCGCCACGAGAAGGTGCGGTTGTGGTGGATTCGGTTCGGTCCAATATTTGCCGCGGAGATCAGGAAACGACGCGTTCAGCATCGGTCGTTTCCGCAAGGCACTGGCTTAACAATCGGGCCGAAAACTCACACCAGCCGTTCCGACGACGAGAGGGGGCAAAGGCCCGGTTCAGGGACATAAAGACCCTACGGAAATTCGCCGCCGCCCATGCCTCGATCCACATTCATTTCAATTGGGACCGTCACCTCAACCGCCGCGACATCTTCAAACAGAACCGTTCCGCCGCCCTGGCCGAGTGGCGTCGGATGGCGGCGCGGCAGGGCCGAGCGGTGGAGTGGCATTCCATTCTGCTTGGTGTGGCGGTGCTCAAGATTGTGGGCCTCAAGCCGCTGCTGGAGACATCTGTCCTTTCAATTTATTCCATCCGCCTTAGCGACCGAAATGGCAATGTACCGATAACCGGTGGTAGCGGTATGAGAATCGACACCGCCGGCTAACCGCTTCGTTCTACCACCTTGTGGAGCGTATGCCGGCGGTTCTTGGTGTAGGGGCGGACCTCCTCGGGCCAGCGCCCGGCCTCGACCGCCTCGGACCATTCGCCGCTGGTCAGCACGTCGGGGTTCTCGATTTCGTAAATCGCGGTGTAGGTGGGCTCGCCTTCGACGACGATGGTGCGCCGTTCGCCGCCGATGCTCATGGTCAAGGGCGCCGCCTTCAGGCGAGAGATCGAGATTACGCCGGGCACCTTCATGAGGTTGGGCACGTGCTCGGTGTCGTAGACCTCGTTGAAAAGCGTTTCCTTGTCGGGCTCGACGTCCATGCTGGCGACGAGTAGGTACTTGGTCGTGATCGACATGCGTTGCCTCCCTTTCAGGCCAACGGTTGACGCGGTCTCAATTTCTCCCCTTCGACCCGACGACTATCGTGCTGCCAACTTCGCGAGGTTGCGGCAACCCGGCGTGGGCTTCGGCCATTTCGGCCAGCAGCTTCTGGGACTCCTCGGGCATCGGCTCGACCTTGCGTTTCGCCAGATCGACGTGAAGCGCCAGCTGCTCCTGCGTCGCCATCCGGTAGCCTTGCTCGGCATGGGACATCACGTGAAAGTAATGGATGCGTTTGTCGTCGAACCCCAGTAGCTGCGTGGTGACCACGACCTCGTCGCCGACGCTGGCCTCGCGCCCATACGTGATGTGTGCTTCGACGGCGAAAGTCGACTTTCCGGTCCGTTCCCGGTACGGCTGCCCCAGCCCGATCAGGGGATAGAATACGTCCGTTCCGTGATCGAAGATCAGGACGAAATAGGCCACGTTCAGATGCCCGTTATAGTCCGTCCATTCCGGCAGCACCGTCTCGCGCCAGCGGGATACAGGGGCTTCGAATGTCATGATCGCGGGCTCCCGGGTGGTCCGCGCGGTTTCGCGGATGTGGCACGAAGGTTTTGTGAGGTTTTACAAATTCATTGTACGAGGTGCGAATGTCAAGCCGGTGCGAGGGTGCGGGCGCAGGGCGATTGGGGCGGCGGTTCGACCAGAGCCGTCCTCGCGCCGACAATAGGTTTGACCCGGCCCGCGAGAGGGCTCAGATTGACCGACGTGGGCGACGGCAAGGAATCGCGGATTTGGGCCGTGCCTGCAAACGAGGGGACTCGGCGAGGACGTGATATCATGCCCTTTATCAAGGATTTGCAGGCCGACGCCAAACTGGCCGAACTGTTCGCTCTGCGGCCGCGCTATTACACGCCCTTGCTTCAATTCGTGCATTCCGTTTTGCGGGGCCCGTCGGAGCTGACGCCGGGCGAGCGCGAGATGATCGCGGGTTACGTCTCGACGTTGAACGGTTGCAGCTACTGTGCCGGCGGGCACAAAGCCGCCGCAATCGCGCTAGGCATCGACGAGTCCGTGTTCGAGGCCGTCAGCGAAGATATCGAATCAGCGCCGGTCGACGAGAAGCTGAAGCCCATCTTCAGATACGCGAAGAAGCTGACCGAAGCCCCCGATCGCATGGCCCAGGCCGACGCCGACGCCGTCACCGCGGGCGGCTGGAGCGAAAAGACCCTGACCGACGTCGTCAACGTCTGCGCCCTGTTCAATTTTTTCAACCGCCTGGTCGAGGGGCACGGCATCGAGGGCATCCCGGCCGATTTCAAGGCTCGGGGCGAGCTCCACGCCGAAGCCGGTTACGTCAAACAGTACGA
>CBDVDY010000022.1:0-19402 GCA_965372875.1 uncultured Alphaproteobacteria bacterium
CCATCGCGCTGACCACCGACAGCTCGGCGCTGACCGCCATCGGCAACGATCTCGGTTTCGAGGCGCTGTTCGCGCGCCAGGTGCGCGCGCTGGGCCGCGCCGGCGACGTCGCCATCGGCATCAGCACCTCGGGCAAAAGCCGCAACGTAATCCTGGCGCTCGAAGCGGCGCGCGAGATGGGGTTGGTGGCCACCGGATTTACCGGCGGCGACGGCGGCGACATGAACGGCCTCGCCGATCCGCTCCTGGCGGTGCCGTCGACGACGACCGCCCGCATCCAGGAGATGCACATCACCCTGGGCCAGATGCTATGCGGCGCGCTCGAACACGAGCTCGGGCTGGTCTGAGAGATGAGCGAGCGCGCCGAACTCGCCGCCCGCCTCGACGCGCTGCACGGCGTTTGCGTGTTGTGCGTCGGCGACATCATGCTGGACCGCTATGTCGAGGGCGCGGCGGAGCGCATCTCCCCCGAGGCGCCGGTACCCGTTCTCCGGGTCGAGCGCCAGAGCGCGATGCTCGGTGGCGCCGGCAATGTGGCGCGGAATCTGGCGGCGCTCGGAGCCACCGCCCGGCTGGTCGCAATCGTCGGCGGCGACGACGCGGCGCGCGAGGTGACCGCGCTCGCCGACGCGCAGGACGCATTGACGCACGATCTGATCGCCGACCCCGACCGTCGCACGGCAATCAAGACGCGTTATCTCGCCGCGGGTCAGCAATTGCTGCGCGCCGACGACGAAAGCACCGGCGAGATCGCCGGCGCGGTCGAGGCGGATGTCATCGGTTGCGCCACGGCGGCACTCGCCGATTGCGGCGCGGTGGTTCTCTCGGACTACGGCAAGGGGACGCTCACGGACGCGGTAATTGCCGCCATCGTCGCCGCCGCCGCGAAGCACGAGATCCCGGTGCTGGTCGATCCCAAGGGCGGCGACTACCGCCGCTACAGGGGCGCGCGGCTGGTCACCCCCAACCGCAAGGAGCTGGCCGAGGCTTCGGGCCTGCCGACGGCAACGGACAGGGAAGTGCGGCTTGCGGCCCAGGAAATCATCGACACAAGCGGCATCGAGGCGGTACTCGCCACCCGCGGGGCGGACGGCATGACGCTGCTGGATTCCAGAGGCGAAGGCATGCATCTGGATTTGCCGACCGAGGCGCGCGAGGTGTTCGATGTCTCGGGCGCCGGCGATACGGTGATCGCGGTGGCGGCGGCCGGACTCGCGGCCGGGTTCTCGCTCGCCGAATCGGGGCGTCTGGCGAATGCCGCCGCCGGCATCGTCGTCGGCAAGACCGGCACCGCAATTGCCCGCGCCGGCGAGATCGCGGCGGCGCTGGAAGGGCGCGGCCCGTGGCGCGGCGAGGGCAAGCTGGTCACGCCCGAACGGCTGCACGAACTGGTGGCCGGCTGGCGCCGGGAAGGCCATCGCGTCGGCTTCACCAACGGCTGCTTCGACCTCCTGCATCGCGGCCATTTCTCCCTGCTGGCGCAGGCGCGCGCCGCCTGCGACCGCCTGATCGTGGCGCTGAACAGCGACGATTCAGCGCGGCGCCTGAAGGGCGACGGAAGGCCGGTGAACAATGAGGCCGACCGCGCGCTGGCCCTCGGTTCGCTCGTCGACGTCGATCTGGTGGTGATCTTCGGCGAGGACACGCCGATCGCGCTGATCGAGGCGATCCGCCCCGACGTGCTGGTCAAGGGCGCCGATTACACGCTCGACCAGGTGGTGGGCGCGGACATCGTGCGGGGTTACGGCGGCAAGGTGCTGCTCGCCGAGCTCGAGCCCGGCCACAGTACCAGTGCGACCATCGCCAAGCTGGCGCAATAGACCAGCTCCGTAATCTGGCATGGCCAAGGCGACCTGGTTTCCGCTGACCCGAACCGTGTTTCGCGAGGGCTAGGGCAGGTCCGCGAACAGGCTCTGGACCACCTGCTCGCTGCTCATGACCCAGCCGAAGGCGGCGCGGATGCAGCGCAATGAAGCCTCGTGCAGGTCCGGCCCGTCCATGGTGTCGACGCAGTCCTCGACCACGATGGGCGCGTAATCCCGGACGTTGGCGGCGGTCACGGTGGCAAGGACACAGCTGCTGGTGTTGACGCCGGTTATCAGGAGCGTGTTGATGCCATGCGACTTGAGCAGGAAGTCGAGATCCGTGGCGACAAAACAGTCATAGCGCTTCTTGCGGTCGACCACCCAGTCGCGCTCCGCGTCATAGAGGGCGGGGATGATCTCGCAGCCCACCGTGCCTTCGAGATTGTGCCGCTCGACATTCTTGCGCGAGGCCTTGGGATCGTCGGCCCGTGTCCGCCAGAACGGGTTGGCACGAATCTCGGCGACGTCCCGGTAGCTGGTGACCAGATGGATCACCGGCACGCCGCGGTCGCGGCAGCGCTCGAAGAAACGCTGGTTCGCGGCGACCACCCTGGCGGCGGCATCGGCCGCCAGCGGCATGGTCGCGACCGCGGGGTCGAGATGCCCGCGATGGCAATCGATGGCGATTACCGCCGGCCGCATGACGTCAACGCCAAGATCCATCATTGTTCCCCTCTATCGAGCCGGGCCGTCAGATGCCGAACCGCCTAGGCAGCCACATTACCAAATCCGGCATATAGGTGACGATAGCCAAAGCCACGATCGCCAAAATGATAAACGGCCACACGCTTTTGACCACCTCCCAATAGGGCACCTTGAAGGTGGTTATGCCAATGAAGATGTTGAGCCCGAAAGGCGGCGTGATCATGCCGACCGCGACGTTCAGCACGATCACCGCGCCCAGATGCACCGGGTCGATGCCGAGCGCCTGCGCCACCGGAAAGATCAGCGGCGTCAGCACGATGATCGCCGAGTTGGGGTCGATGAACATGCCGGCAAACAGGAACAGCACATTGATGAACAGCAGCACCGCGAAAACGGTACTGCCCTCGAGCGACCCGGCAATGGCCTGGGGCACGTTTTCGAGGGTGAGATAATAGGTCATCACCGAACCGGCGGTGATGAGGATCAGGAGCGTGGCGATAACGGTCGCCGATTCGCTCGACACCCTGAACAGATCGCGGACCCGGAGTTGGCGGTAGACCAGGGTTTCGACCACCATTGCGTAGGCGCAGGCGCCCGCGGCGGCCTCGGTCGGCGTGAAGGTGCCGGAATAGATGCCGCCGAAAATAATCGCCGGCAGGCCGAGCGCCCAGCCCGAGCGCTTGAGGCTGTCGAGGCGTTCGCTCCACGACGCCTTCTCCTGCCGCCCGATGCCGCGAACCCGCGCATAGAGATAGGAATAGGCCGCCAGCAACGCGGTAAACACGATGCCCGCCGAGAGCCCGGCCAGGAACACACTGCTCACCGAACTCATGGTCTGCAACGAATAGAGGATCATGGCGACGCCCGGCGGCACCAACATGGCGAGTGTCGAGGACGACAGAATCAGACCCACCGCGAAACCGCGGCTGTAGCCCTGTTTGATCAGCGCCGGATAGACGATGGGGCCGATACTGACCACCGCCGCCGCGCCAATGCCCGACATCGCGCCGAACAGCGCGCAGACCACGGCGGTGGTGATGGCGACCCCGCCGGTGACGTGGCCAATCATGCTCTCTACCAGGCGGATAAGGCGCTTGCCGATCTCGCCGCGCGAGATGATGTCGGCGGAGAAGATGAACAGGGGTATCGCCAAAAGGCTGAACTTGTTGATCCCCTGCATCATCTTCTGGACCAGCACCGTCGACGGGAGGTCGGGGCCGAACGCCTCGAACGAAACGATGGTGGGAACCAGGATGGCGATGAAAATCGGCGCCGATATTGCGAACAGCAAGACGGCGATGGCGGCGAATACGGCAACCGGCATCGGCGCGGGCTCCCGCTATTCGGCGCCGTCCGAGGCGCCCAGTCCGGCCCCGGTCGGACGCTCGGCGCCCAAGGCGCCGGCCTTGATCGCGGCGAACAGAAAAGCGACCGCCATCAACCCCCCGCCGATCGGCAGGGGCAGATAGAAGAAGCCGCTCGCCACCCCAAGCATTGGGTCCATCTGGCCGAAGGCGAATCGCTTGGCCGTGAATACGTAGCCAAGCCAGCCGACATAGCCCATGGTGACCGCGCCGATCACGCTAATCACCACGCTGAGCCAGCGGTAGACCCGGTCGGAAACGGCTCGGGCGACGATGTCGATGGCCACGTGCCCGTTGGTCCGTACCAGTAGGTAGGCGCCCAGGAAGCACAGCCAAATCATCAACAGGCGCCCGAGCGCCGGCCCGCCAACGTAGGACTCGTGAAAGAACGTCCGTCCCATCGAGTTGAAGAACAGGACGGCGGTCATCAAAAGAAGCGCGCCCCCGACGATCCATTTGACGATCACGTCAACGACGCCGAGGGCGGCTTCAATGGCATTGATAATCTTCATGCCGCTGGATCGCCGGCGGTATTCCGGCGACCGGCTGCTAGTTGGTCAACTCCTTCTTGAACGCCTCCAGGATTTCCTTGCCGCGCTGGCCGTTCTGCTCGACGTAGAACTTTTCCACGCCCGGCAGCACCCTGGCCCTCATGTCCTCGAAATCGGCCTTGGAGACGTCGACCACTTTCATGCCCACCTTCTTGAAGGCGCCCATCGCCTTGGCGTCGATGATCGAGTAGGTCAGGTCCACGGTGAGCTTGCCGCCGGCGTCCACGGCTTCTCCGATGGCCTGCTGGCAGTCGCCGGAGAGCTTGTCCCACCAGACCTTGGAGAGCATGATCACCTGATCGAGGGTGCCGTGGTTGGTCAGCGCCATGTATTTCTGCACCTCGTGGAACTTCATGAAGAAGCTGGTGGTAATCGGGTTCTCCTGGGCGTCGATCGACTTGTTCTTGAGCGCGTTGTAGGTCTCGCGGAAAGGCATGCCCACGGCGTCGAGGCCGAGAAGTTCGTCCTGCTTCTTCAAGACCGCCGACGGCATCACCCTGGCCTTGAGACCCTTGTAGTTGGCGAACTTGTTCAAAGGCTTGTTGCCGGTCCAAGTCTTGTAGCCGGTGTGCCACAGGGCGATGGATACGACACCCTTCTCCGCGGTGGTCGCCAGGAGCTTCTTCATCGCCGCGCCCTTATGGACCTTCAAGAGGTCGTCCTTCTTGGGCGGCCAGAAGTAGGGGAAGTCGATGATGCCCATCAGCGGCTGGAAGCCCACCAGGAACGAGCCCGGCAGGATCACCATCTCGATCGAGCCGTCCTGTAGCCCTTCGATAAGGTCGGTAGTGCCGCCCAACTGGGCGCTCGGGAAATCCTGAGCCTTGAGATCGCAGCGCTTGTCTTCACTGACCATCTTCGCCACCAGGACGGCGCCCTGGCCGCGCGGCGCTTGCCGCGGCACCACGTGCCCGATCTTCATCTGCGCTTCGGCGGCGAGTGCCGGCGCGGCGCCCTGGCCGAAGGTAGCGGCGCCGACAACGGCAACCATCAGGGTCGCGGCCCCGATCGAATTTCGCACGATCATGTCATCCTCCCGTTCGTTCGCTGTTATCGGGCCGGTTCGGCCTCAATTGATTTTCCTGTTTCGTCCCTATAGTAGGTCCAACAACGCCCGCTGGTCTATCTCGAAGCGGTCGGCCAGCCAGTCCGCCATAACCTCTTGGCCGAGCGTGGGATTATCGTGCTGGCAGTGCTCGGCGCCGGTGGTCTCGTCGGAAATCAGCGCCATGGTCACGTTGACCCCGCGCTCCTTGGCGTGGTCGTGGAGCTTGGTCGCCTGCTCGACGCTCAGGACGTCGGAGCCGCCGTGGCAGATGAGGTACGGGCAGCGCATGTTCTCGACCACGCCCTCGAGGGAGAAATCCTTGCCCTTCTCGAACGCCTCCCGCATCGAGCCGACGCCGAAGACCCATTTGATATGGCCGGCCAGGCCGTGGCTTTCGTCGGCCTCGCCCCACAGCTCGTTGACCGACCAGATCGCGCCGTGGCTGATGGCGGCGGCCAGCCGATGCTCGAACGAGGCGGCCCGCGCCGCGTAATAGCCGCCGAGCGAGGAGCCGCAGACGGCGATGCGCGCGGTGTCGACGTCCTCGCGCGTCTCCAGGTAATCGATGCAGCGCCCCACCGGCACCTCGTAGTCGTAGCGGTTGGGTATGCCGTGGCGGCGCAGCGTGCCGCCCTGGCCCGGCCCGTCGACCATGAGCACCGAGATGCCGCGGGCGATGGCGCCGGAAGCCTGCATGAACCACATCTCGTCCTTGAACGAATCGAGCCCGCCGAAGGAGATCAGCACCGGCTGCTTTTCGATCGGGTAGGGGGCCCGCAGGAAATAGGCGTAGAGGCAGGAATCCTCGTAGGGAATCTCGACCTGTTCGAGCGGCGGCCGCAGGGTGCGCCCCCAGTTGTGCGAACATTGCTCGAGCTTGTCGAACACAAGGAGCCGCCGCGGGTCGTCGCCGGCGAGCCAGAACTCGGCCTGCCGGTAGTAGTCGACCGCGCGCAGCCAGCAGTTCCTGGCGGTGGCGACGTGGTCCGCCGCCCCGGCCTCGTCGCCGCGGGCGTGGTTGCGCTCGGCCACAAGCAGCCATTCCGCGTGCCAGCTTTCCTGGTCGCCGGGGATCAGGCGGGACGCCACCTGGAAGCATTCGCTGATGGCGCCGCCGCCCTCCTGCGTCTCGCCCAGGGCGCGGCGGAACTGGTACGACATCCACGGATGTTCGGGCCAGTGATGCCAGCCATAGGGCTCGAAATGCGGGCCCTTCTCGGCCGTGATCTCGTTGATCAGCTTCTTTTCCATGTCCGTTCGCGACCCTCCCTTGCGAAAGCCCGGCACCCGTGCGCGGCGCGCGCCGCGATCACGACCTGTCGAAATGTTTGGGGCCGTGCATGAAATGCTCGATCCACCAACTGAAAAAGACGTAGCGCAGGACCTCGCCGTCGGTCTCGCCGTACCGCCCGGTCGCCTTGATCGCCCGCAGCTTCCCGGCCTCGTCGGCATCGAGTGGAATATCGAGCTCGGTCACGACGATCGGTACGTTGGTGAACTCCGGGCGATAGTCGGGTTCCCGGCGCAGCTCCCGGTCCGCCTTGATCTCTTTAACCTTGAAGTCCGCCGGGCCGCGCTGGTTGCCGTAGCTGGGCATCTCCGGGACCCGCGCCATGTCGGCGTCGGTCGCCTCGAACAATGTGAGCCGCAGCGGCTTCAGCTCGAAATCGCTGGTGAGCATGACGTCGGCGCCGCACACGTTGGGCACCGCCAGGGTGTCGATCAGCATCAACAGATCGACGTAATCGCCCTTCTTCGACTTCTGGCTGGCGATATACGGCCGGCCGGCCTGGTCGATTCCGGTGTGCATGAAGAAGTTGAGCGAATCGTGCACGTCGTCCGGCGTCAGGCCGTATTCGCGCTGCGATTCGGCCTGGATATCGTGGCAGTTCGTGTGCACCGGCAGGCCGTAATGAAACTCGAAGAGAAACGCGCTGCACCTGGGATAGAGCGCGTCGTTGGTGCCCACCGTATCCTCGAGGATATAAATCATCGGGCGCTCGCGCGGCGGCGCCGACCACAGGAAATCGCCCTTGCCGGGATGCAGCCCGTGCATGTGGCGGGTGCGCCCGGTGTGCATGAACTCCTTGTAGTCGTGCAGGTTGAAGCAGTTGAAATCGGCGCATTGGCCGCCCGCCACCTGTTCGATGCGCAGGATCTGGCCGCGCGGGACCTCCAGCGCCTTGCCGCAGCCCGGCTCGATGACGTGCTGCTGGATGATCTTCCGGTCCGCCATTTTGACCTCGCTCGGTTCAGCGCTCCCGGGACTTTGGCTTCTCGTCGGCGAAGTGTTCGCGCCAGAATTCCCCGAGGGCCATGCGGAACAACTCCTCGCGCGAGGCCGCCTCGCCGCGCGCGATGGTCTTGTCCACCAGCTCCCATTGCTGCTGGTTGAGGCGTACGGTTGCCTGTGTCTCAGCCACGGTTTGATTCCTCCCTTTGGTCCGCTCGCCCGGGGGCGCGAAAATCCGCGCCGACAGCCGCGATCAACCCCGATCCCGCGGTATGTGCGCGACCGCCTCCACTTCAAGAAGCGAGTCCGGTGTCGGCAACAACTCGAGCACCCGAATGACAGTACTGGCCGGCGGCTCGCCCGGGAAGAACGTCGTGCGGATGCGGTTGTAGATGGGAAAATCCCGCAGATCGCGGAAATACTGGGTGAGCTTGACCACGTCGTCCAGCGTGCCGCCGGCCGCGGCCACCGTTTTGCGCAGGTTCTCGAGAACGAACCAGGACTGCGCGGCGATCGGGCCGTCCTTGGAATCGGTCGACATCTCGCCCGTCGCGCCGATTTCGGCGCGCACCTTCTCGGGGATGTCCTGGTAACCCGAGACAACCCGTCCGGTGGCCGGGTCCGCGGCCACGATGCCGGAGAAATAGACGATATCCCCCGCCCGCCGGAACGGCGAATACCGGGACAGCGGGCGCGCGACTTCCTGCGTCGAACCACCTGTCATTTCTAACCTCCCTGCATTAGTTTTCTGGTGTTCTCACCGTCCCGCCGGCTAACTTGCGGCATGCCCGGTCCGTCTCCCCGCCCGATCGCGCCGGCAGCCGGCGCCTGGCGCGGCGTGACCTGCATGTTTGCCGCGGTCACCATCTTTGCCGGCGTCAACGCGCTCGTCAAACACCTGTCGCCGGCGTACGCGGTCCAGGAAATCCTTTTCTTCCGGGTGGCGTTCGCTCTCATCCCGACCACGCTGCTCCTGCTCCGCGCGGGCGGGTTCGCGCGCCTCGGGACCGCGCGCCTGGCCGGGCACGTCGTTCGCGGCACGTTAGGCGTCGCGGCGCTGGCGATGATGTTCGCGTCCCTCGCCTTCATGCCGCTTGCCGACGTTACGGCGGTGTACTTTTCGGCGCCGGTCTTCGTTGTCGCGCTCGCTCGGCCGCTGCTGGGCGAGCGGGTGCCGCCGGATCTCTGGGCGGCGACCGGGCTCGGATTCCTCGGCGTCGTCCTAGTGCTGTCGCCCGGTGCCGCCGTGTTCGGGCTCGCGGTCCTGCTGCCACTGGCCGCAAGCCTGTGCCTTGCCCTGAGCCTGATCGCGTCGCGCCGACTTAGCTCGACCGAGGACAGCGCCGTCATCGCCTTCTACCTTTCGCTGATTTCGGTCATCGCCGTGCTTCCATTCGCGCCGTTTGGCTGGGTCACGCCAAGCGGCGCCGACGCCGCCCTGCTCGTGCTGATTGGGCTGGGCGGAGGCGTCGGCATCTATCTTCTGACGCAGGCCTATCGGTTCTCGCCCGCCGCCGTGGTCGCGCCGCTCGACTACCTCTCCGTCGCCTGGGCCGCCGCGCTCGGCTTCTGGTTCTGGTCCGAACTGCCGGACTGGAGCGCGGCCGCCGGGGCGATATTCATCATCGGCAGCGGCGTCTATGCCGGCCGCAAGCGGCAGCCCGATGCCTGAGTTGCGCGCTAGGGCCGGCGTCCGTCCGCCGCGCGGCGGCCCGGATACCGGCCCATCGACCCGGATCTGCTTTAGGGCTTCCAGCCCTTCGGCTGCTGCATCTTGGTCAGGTCGAGCGCGTTCAGGTTGGCGCTCGTGACCTCGATCAGCGGCACCTCTACCAGCTTCTTCGCAAGCTTCTGGCCCCTGATCACCTTGTCGGCAAGCTGGACCGCGATACGCCCGATCAGGACGGTCTGCTGGGCGACCACGTGGTCGACGCAGCCGGCCCGCATGAGCTCGGCGGCGGCGGGCCCAAGGACCGCGAACAGAACCTTGGTCTTGCCGCACCGGCTCGCGCCCTGCACGGCCCGCGCCGCGCCCACGCCGTAGGTGTCATCGGCGCCATAGAGGAGCCCGACCTTGGGATAGCGCTGCAGGAAGTCGTTGGCCAGACCCAAGGCGACCGCGATCTCCTGGGAGCTGTTCTTCTCCGCCACGAGCTTGATGTTGGTCCCCTTGATCGACTCCTTGAAGCAGCGCCAGCGGTCGCCCGACCAGAACGCACCGGCCGGGCCGGTCAGGGCCGCCATGGTGCCGCCGTTCGGAAGCAGCTTTCGTGCGCCCTTGGCCAGCTCGAGCCCGATGTTGCAGTGGCTGGACGACGCGGCCGCGTCGGGCGCGACGCTGCTGGAGACGATCGGGCTGCCGGCGCCGATGACCGGAATGCCGGCACGCTGGGCCTGCTTGACGACGCTGTTGAAAGCCGCCGGGTTCGCCGGGTCCATGAGGATCGCCTTGACCTTCTGTACCGTCAGGTTGGAGATGTGCGAGACCTGCTTGTCGACGTGGGCGTAGCCACCGGCATCGAGGATCACCGTGTCGTAGCCGAGCTTCTTTGCCTCGTCGGTAACGCCGTAAAGCAGCGCGGTATACCAGGGCCCCTGGATCGTCGGCATCGATACGCCCAGCGTGCCGTTCTGGCCCGCCGCAACCGCGCCGCCGCCCGCGGCGCACACCAGCGCGACGGCCAGAGGCGCAAGCGCGAGACGCCTGAGTTTCATTCTAAGTCCTTCCATTTCGTCCTCCCTTGCTGGATTATGATGTTCTGATAAGTCGGCTTCCGTCAACAGAACCCGTGTTCGATGGGAAGCGCGGAATACCACTAGCTTCCCTCCCCGCGTTTCCCCAACAGCTGGTCGAGCGCGACCGCCAGGATCAGCGCCGCCCCGATCACCATCATCTGGGTGTACGACGATACGTTCAGAAGATTGAGGCCATTGGAGAGGATGCTCACGAACGCGACGCCGATGGCCACGCCGATGACCGATCCCCTGCCGCCGAACAGCGAAACGCCACCCAATACGACCGCGGCAACCGATTCGAGCGGCAGATTGGTGCCCAGGGTCGGCTGCCCCGATGCCACCCGGGCGGTCAGGATGAGCGACCCGATAGCGGCGCAGAATCCGCAATAGACATAGGCGGCGACCTTGACCGCGTCGACCTTGATGCCGGACAGTCGGGCGGCTTCCTGATTGCCGCCGATCGCATAGATGTTGCGGCCGAGGCGAAGGTACCGGAGCATGACGAAGGTGCAGGCCAGCAGCACCAGCGCGACCACCACCGGCACCGGAATTCCAAGAATATTCTCGTAGGCGACGTCCGAGTAGCTGACCGGGAGGCCGGTCACCGGCGTGCCGCCGCTGAGATTGAGGGCGAGCCCCGCCGCGATCGACAGCATGGCCAGGGTGGCGATGAACGGAAACACCTTGAGCCGCGTGACCACGAGGCCGTTGACCAGGCCGACCGCGAGCCCGGCCAGGAGCCCCATGACCAAGCCGGCACCGACCCCGTAATGCATCATCGTCATGGCGCTTACGACGCTGACCAGGGCAACGGTCGATCCCACCGAAAGGTCGAGCCCGGCGGTCAAAACCACGAATGTCTGGCCGAACGACACGGCGGCCAGGGCGGCGGCTTGCAAACCGATGTTGCGGAAATTCTGCACCGACATGAAGACGTTGGAGGTCGACGCGAACACGATCACCAAGCCGATAACCGCGGCCGGTAATCCAATGTAGCGCCCGTAATGGACCAGGAACTCGATCCAGTTTGCCCACGATCGGTACCAGGCTACGTCCCTCCCCGAATTCTCGGCGCGCGCGGCATCTTCTTCCGACTTCATCGTCCCGAGGGCCCCGTTCTGATCATCCGACTTTTACCGTGCCGCACGGGTTCGATTATGGCGCTCGGGCGACCCTCACCCTAGACAAATCCTCGGCCTTGGCGGTGCCATTGGGCCGCCGCCTCGTAAATCATTGTGGCGGGCGATCGGCCAATGTGACAAACGACCTTTTTTCAGAATACGCATGAGTTAAACTCATTCTCCAGATTTTTCGTGGGAACGAGGCGCCATGTCACGACAGCTGCCGTCCCTGAACGCGTTGCGCGTCTTCGAAGCGGCGGCGCGGCATCTGAGCTTCAGCCGCGCGGCGGAGGAGCTGGGCGTCACCCAGGGCGCCGTCAGCCGGCAGATCAAGACGCTCGAGGAGCATCTTGGCGTCAAACTGTTCCGGCGTCTCACCCGGGCCCTGGAGCTGACCGAAGCCGGACGCGAATATCTCCCCGCCATGCGGGAAGCCTTCGACCGCATGGAGCAGGCCACCCAGGGCCTGATGCGGCGCCGGTACAGGGACGTCTTGACCGTCAGCGTCCTGCCGACCTTCGCGATACGCTGGCTGATCCCGCGCCTCGGATCGTTCACGGAAATGAATCCGTCGATCGAGGTGCGCATGGTGGCGTCCATCCTGCCGGTGAACCTGGCCCGCGAGGATATCGACGTCGCCATCCGGGTCGGCAGGCTGGTCGAGCAGGAATCCGAGCGGCACGGACCGCGCATCGATCTCAACATGACCGAGGACTGGACCGGCGTGCATGCCGATCTGGTGGCCCCGGATGTGCTGGTGCCGGTGTGCAGCGCCGCGTTGCGGGACGGTGATCCGCCGCTGCGCGACCTGGCCGACCTGGTTCAGCATACGCTGCTGCATACCACGACGCGCCCGAACGCGTGGCCCGACTGGCTGCGTACGGTCGGACTGGAGGCGTTGGACCGCGAGGGGGAGCCGGCTTTCGGCCATTTCTTCATGTCGCTCCAAGCGGCAACCGCGGGAAGGGGCGTCGCGGTCGTGCCGGAAATCCTGGTGGCCAGCGATCTTGCCGCCGGCAACCTGGTCAAGCCGTTCGATATTTCGGTGGAGAGCGCTGGCGCCTATTACCTCTTGTGCCGCCAACACCAGCGGGACAACGCGAACATTACCGCTTTTCGCCAATGGTTGCTGGGTGAAATCGGCAAGCTGGCCGCGGTTACTTGACCTCAGTCGCTGTTCATGGGAACGGCGGCAAGCATCTCCAACTCCACTCTGGCCCCAGGCGCGCTGAGGTTGTTGACGGCGATCAACGTGCCGGCCGGCCGCCAGTCACCGAAATGCTCTCCCAAAACCTCGTACATCTCCGCCGCCTCGCGGATGTCGGTAATATACTTCGTCAGCTTGACCACGTTCCGCCAGGTGAGCCCCTTGGCATCGAGCACCATCTTGATGTTGGCCAAGGCCATTCGTGTCTGCTCCTTGATGTCGTCCGGCAGGATATGTTCCTCCGGTACGTGAGGGTGTTGATGATAGAGCGGCGAGGCGGTGGCGCCGGCGATGAAGAGAAGCCCGGCCGCCCCCTCCACATAGATTGCCGGTGCGTAGGGCATCTCCGCCGCGCGCTCGGGGATCGGATGGACTTCGTCGATTATCGTCATAATTCGTCCTTCTCGAAAATGAGTTCACTTGACCGGACCGGACCGGTCCATGGCGGTGTCACAAGCGTCGCCGTGAGTGGACGCCGCGCTCGTCGGGGTGACCGATCCCAGAATCGTGTAACCGCCCTGGACAAGACGCACGCTACGTACCGATGCGCACCGGGCTGGCCAATTTGCGCAGGACGGCGATGACGCTCAGCGCCGTGATGGTTCCCGTGCGCGGGTTTTCCCTGGACGGCAGGTTCTCGATCTTCATCGAGAAGTTGGCGCTGTCCGATATCACCTCGATGGCGTGGGTGTTGCGGGTCACGCCCGGATCGGCCCAGATCTGAACCATCGTGCGGTCCGGTCCGATGCCAGCGAACGACAGCGCCACCGCGACGTTGAGATTGGCCGGAAATCCGGCCGCCGCCTCGCGCGCGCTGCCTTCGAACAGCAGCAGCGGTTCGTCCAGGTTTTCGAGGTCGATGCCGCGCTCCTCGACCAAGGGCGCGCCCAGGAGCCCCGCGATCGGCTTGCGCGTCACCATGCGCACGGATTCGATGGTTCCCTCGGCCGCCGCCGAGACCGCGTCCAGTCCCAGGACGGCCCCGCTCGGAACGATGATCCGGCCGCCATGGGACGCGGCGAGCTCGAACAGGCCGTCGGCCGACAACAGGGCGCCGGCGCTGATTATCACCAGGGTGCGGCCGGCTTCGAGCGCCGGCTCGGCGATGCGGGTCAGCACGGATGTCGGCGCGCATTCGACCACCACGTCGGCGGCGGCCAGCTCTTCCAGCTCGACGACCGGCACCGGCTGCGCGAAATCGGCCATGGCGCTCGCGGCCCGCTCCTTGTCGCGGGCCGATACCGCGGTCAGCCTCAAGCCCGGCAAGCCCTCGTCGAGGCGTCGCCCGACCTGCCGGCCGACCGCGCCGAACCCGCCGATCGCCACCGTCAGAACCTTGTCCCTAGTATCCGCCATGCGCCGCCTTCGTCCCGATCGGCGGCTCGCCCGCCCTTGCGCCCCGAAGGGGCCTGATTCCATACCCTGGAGAGTGCGACAACCGGCGCGGCCGCACAACAGAGCTTTTCGCGAATACGCATGAGCCTGAATCATTCATGGATGCCCGGCGCGCCGGGTTGATCCCCCGGAACGGTCTAGTCTACGATCCTCCCGGCGACGGCTCGCCCGCTCCCGGCCGGGATCACGCGTGTAGCCGGGCCGGGACCGACAGAGGGAATACTCGATATGACCGACGCGGGCGCGATCATTTCGGTTGAGGGCGTCTCCAAATCCTACCCTGGCGTGAGGGCGCTCTCGGACGTGACGCTGGATCTCCGGCCGGGCGAGGTACACGCCCTCGTCGGCGAGAACGGGGCCGGCAAATCCACGCTCATCCGCATCCTCTCGGGCGACACGCCGCCGGACAAAGGAATCATCAGGGCGTCGGGTCAACCGATCGCCTTCGCCGATCCCGGCGCGGCGCGGCGGCACGGGATCGTCACGATATTCCAGGAGTTGACCATCGTTCCCTGGATGTCGGTCGCGGAGAACGTTGTCCTGGGCAGCGAGCCGACCGTCGGCATCGGGCGGCAGTGGTTTTCGCGCAGGCTGGCGCTGGCCCAGACCCGGGACGTGCTCGAGCGCCTTGGCAGCGCGGCCGGGATCGATCCCGCATGGCCGGCCAGCCGGCTGTCCACGGCGCAGAAGCAGATTGTCGAGATCGCGCGCGCGTTGTTGCTGGAGGCCCCGATCATCGTCATGGACGAGCCGACGGCGGCGCTTTCCGACAACGAGGCCGAGGGGCTGCTGCGGATCGTCCGCCAACTGCGCGACGAGGGCCGCTCGATCCTGTTCGTGTCGCACCGGCTCAACGAGGTTCTCGGCATCGCGGACCGGATAACCGTGTTGCGCGGCGGGCGGCGGATCACCACCCTGCCGGTCGGCGAGATTTCAGGCGCCGACCAGCTTATCGAGCTGATGGTCGGCCGCCCCATCCGCGAGCTCTTTCCGCCGCGAAACGAGAACCTGGGCGAGGTGCTGTTCTCCGTCCGCGGTTTGCGCCGGGAAGGGGCGTTCGAGGACGTCGGATTCGACGTTCGCAAAGGCGAGGTCCTGGGAATCGCGGGACTGGTCGGCGCCGGCCGGACGGAAGTCATGCGGGCGATCTTCGGCGCCGATCCCCTGGACGGCGGCACGGTCAGAAAGGGCGGCAAGGAGATCGTCATCCGACAGCCGAACGATGCCATTGCGGCGGGGATCGCCTATCTGCCGGAGGACCGCAAGGAGCACGGCCTGGTGCTGGAGCTTTCGGGGCGGGAAAACATGGTGATGGCGTCCATGGAGAAGGTTTCGACGTTCGGCTTCGTGCGCTGGCAGATGGTGCGGCGGCTGGCCGCGGGACTGGCGCGCCGGCTGCAGTTCAGGGGCCGCATCGACGCGCCGGCCCGAACCAGCTCGGGCGGCAACCAGCAGAAGCTGGTTGTCGGCAAATGGGTCGCCTCCGGGGCCGATGTGCTGATCTTCGACGAGCCCACCCGCGGCATCGATATCGGAGCGAAAGTCGAGGTCTACCGCCTGATCCACGAAATGGCCGCGAAGGGCGCGGCGATCATCCTGGTGTCGTCGGAACTGCCCGAATTGATGAACGTCGCGCACCGGATAATCGTGATGTCCGGTGGCAGGGTGCAGGACGAGCTGGCGCTGGAAGAGTTCGACGAGCGACGCATCCTGGAAGCCGCGTTCGCGGCGCACATGGCCGGCCCGGCGGAGAGGACGGACCGCGCCCCGACCAGTCACTAGGATGCGGACCTGTGAATGGTTACAGCGCCGGCGACGGATGAGCGGGACTCATCGCGGGCACGCCAAAAGCTCGTTTGCCAGATCCGGCCGCGGCGGCTAAGAAGGATATTGGGCGCCGGCGGCGGTACAATCGCGCCAGCGTGGACACAACAGCCGAATCAGGGAGGGCACAATGCTGCGCGACCACGGCCGATTCAAATATTCCGCCATCGTCGACCGGCCGGATTTCGACTGGCCCGGCGGCAAGCGGCTGGCGTTCTACGTGGCGCTGAATTTCGAGCACTTCGCCTATGGCGAGGGGATGGGCATCTCGATGTCGCCCGGTATCCCGCAACCCAACACCTACAATTGGGCCTGGCGCGAGTACGGCAACCGGGTCGGCGTGTGGCGGCTGATAGAGCTGTTCGACCGGCTTCAGCTGCCGGTCTCGCTGCTGCTCAACTCCGAGGTCTACGGCCACTGTCCCGAGGTGGTGGCCGCGTTTCGCCAACGCGGCGACGAGATCGTCGGCCACGGTCGGAGCAACTCCGAACACCAGAACGACTTCGACGAGGCCGGCGAGGCGGCCCTGATCAAGGAGGTCCACGACGCCATCGCCAAACACGAGGGCAAGCCGCCCGCCGGTTGGCTCAGCCCGGGCGTCAACCCCAGCGAGGCGACCCCCGACCTGCTGCGGGAGGCGGGTTACTCCTATATCCTGGACTGGCCCATGGACGACCAGCCGGTGTGGATGAAGACCCGCGGCGGCCAAATCCTCAGCCTGCCTTACCCGCACGAGGTCAACGACATCCCGATGATCATGCTGCACGACGGCGGGGCGGCCGCCTTCGCCGACATGATCATCGACAATTTCGACGAGATGCTGGAGCAGAGCCGGCGGCAGCCGTTGGTCTATGGCGTCAGTCTGCACGCCTTCATCGTCGGCCAGCCGTTCCGGCTCAGACATTTACGCCGCGCCTTGCAGCACGTCGCCGCGCGCCGGGAAGAGATCTGGATCGCCACGGCCGGCGAGATCGCCGCGCATTTCGCGGAGAACGCCCCGATCAAGCCCGAGGGTTAGTCGGCAACAACTCGTTCATTTTCTTCCACGAGCAGTTTGCGCAGCCGCGGCCCGTGCATACCCAGATAGCCCATCTCGGCCAGCATCTTGCCCCGGTCCTTGTCGACCGACGGATCGGCCCGCAGCCCGTGCCCGTCGACCACCCGGTTGAAGTAGGCGAACAGAGCGGAGACATTGATCGCGTGCGTGAGCGCCTGCTCGTCCCATCCCGCCTCGTAGACCGCGTCCGCGTCGGCTTGCGCCATACGCGAGGGCGATTCCGTTAGTTTCCGCACGTAGCGGAGGATCGGCTTCAACCGCTCGTCGACCGGCGCCGTATCGACGTCGTCAACGAGCGCGCGGATCACGTTCGCGCCGATACCAAATGCCATGGCCGCCCCTTCGTGCGCGCCGGCGCAGAACCCGCAGGCGTTCAGCGCGGAGGTGTAAGCGGCGATCAGCTCGCGCTCTCCCGGGGAAAGCGGCGACGGACCGCGCATGACGTTTTCCGAGAATTCCACCAGCGGCAGGTAATACCCGGGGTCCATGGCATAGAGGCGCCCCAGATTGGCGTCCTCGGGCAGGGAAGGCAAAAAAGGCATTTCATGTTACTCCCGGCTGGCCGCCGGCTGCGACGGCATGAGGGGTGGATTTTCAGGCAGTCTATTGATCCGCCGAGGGAACGACAACCGATCGGCCTGTCGATGCGGCGTGGCCGTTGTTGTCTTACGCGCCAAGAAATGCCTTTTTCATCCGTTCGCCCCGCAGCAACTCGGCCGACGGGCCCGATTGCACGACCTCTCCGACCCGCAGCACGTAGGCCCGGTCGCAGATCTTGAGCGCCTTGGAGACGTTTTGCTCGGCAAGCAGCACGGCGGTGCCCTGGGCGACGATGTCCTTTACCCGGTCGAGGACGCTGCGCACCAGCAGCGGCGACAGGCCGAGCGACGGCTCGTCGAGCAACAGGAGCCGCGGCTTGCCCATCAACGCCCGGCCGATCGCCAGCATCTGCTGCTGGCCACCCGAAAGCTGCCAGCCCGGGGCGCGGTCGCGTTGCGCGAGCTGCGGAAAAAACCCGAATACATCGTCGATGCGCCGCCTTCGCTCGGCGGCGCGGGCGGTGCACGCGACCTCGAGATTCTCGCGCACGCTCATGCCCTGGAACACCTCCCTTCCTTCCGGGCAGTAGCCGAGACCGAGCCGCGCCCGCTTCTCCGGCCGGAGTCCCGAAAGCGGCTCGCCGTCCAGGAAAATGCCGCCGGAGCGCGGCTCGACGAACCCCACGATCGCATTCAGAAGCGTCGATTTTCCGGCGCCGTTGGCGCCCAGTACGGCCACCGCCTCTCCCGCGCGGACCTCGATGTCGACACCGTGGAGCGCGGTTATCTGGCCGTAACCGACGATCGCCGACCGCACCTCCAGAAGGGGTTGGGAGCCGGACATTCAATCGTCCTCCTCTGGAGGGCCCAGATAGGCCTCGATCACGCCGGGGTGGTTGCCAACCTCCTCCGGCGTGCCGGCCGCGATCACGCGCCCGTAATCGAGGCATATCATTCGTCTGGCCAGCGGCATCAGGAACGGCATGTTGTGCTCGATGACGAACAGCGTAAGGCCGTCATCGGTCAACCGCAGCAACCGGCGCGCCAGATCGGCCTGCTCGTCTTCGTTGAGCCCGGCGGCCGGCTCGTCCAGAATCAGCAGCTCCGGGTCGAGCGCCAGGGCGCGCGCGATCTCGACGCGGCGCTTGATGCCATAGGGCAGCTCGCCGCACGCTTTGAGCGCGTCGTCGGCGACACCGAGCAGCCCGAGAAAGTGCATGGCGACGCCCCGGGCGCGTTTCAGCGGTTCGTCACGTCCGAAAGCGGTCAGCGCCTGCCAGAATCCGAAGCCATCGACCTGACCGCGGGCGACGGCGACATTGTCCAGGGCGGTCATGTCGTCGACCAGATTGATGTTCTGGAAGGTGCGGGCGATGCCGCGCCGGGCGATCTTGTGCGCCGGAAGACCGGCGATCGGGATACCGCCAAGCAGAATCTGTCCCCCGTCGGCGCGATAGATCCCGGTGATCAAATTGACCAGCGTGGTTTTGCCGGAGCCGTTCGGGCCGATGAGCCCGACGATGTCGCCGCGCTCGACCTCGAAATCGAGATTTTCGGCCGCCACAATTCCACCGAACGCCTTGTTCAAGTCCCGTACCGCCAGGAGCGCGCCGCCGTCGCTGGGGCCCGGCCGTCGACGGGCGGGCGGAGCCAGCGGCTCGGGCGCCAGCGGCGGCGGCTCGGGCCACAGAAGCTGACGCAGGCGTTCGAGCGCGCCGACAAGCCCGTAGGGCGCGACGATAATCATGATCAGCGCGACCAAGCCATAGGCGATCAGGTAATACTCGCCGAGAAAACGGAACCATTCCGGCAGGTGA
>CBDVDY010000023.1:0-19098 GCA_965372875.1 uncultured Alphaproteobacteria bacterium
TGGCCATCGGGGCCCATCAAATAGGTGAGCGAGCCGTGGCCGATCAGGCAGGCGTCGGGGCCGTCGGATTGCTGCGGCACCTTCACGCGCGCGACCCGATAAGCCCTCACGACCGGACGAATCTGTGCCCCGGGCCCGGTTAGCCCGATCATCCGCGGGTGAAAACGGGGAACGCAGTCCGCCAGCCGCGGACCGCGTCCCGGCAGCATATTCCCGTGTCCCCCAGCGCCGGTCCACCATTTAGGCGTTGGAAAATCTCACTTTTTTTGTCACGGCGAACGTTGCAGCGCGCTGGTTATCGCCGCCCGGTCGGAAATTCGGGGTTGACGTTCGATAAGAACCAAACTAGAACATGTGAATACGTTTTGCTTTTGTTCTATATTTTGTAGTATCCGGTCCCGGTGGACCGGACGATGACCGGCGGGAGGTCAGACCATGTTGACGCGCAAACAGTCCGAGTTGCTCCTGTTTATCAACGAACGCATCCAGGACTCGGGAGTATCGCCTTCGTTCGACGAAATGAAGGACGCGCTCGGGCTGAAATCCAAATCGGGAATCCACCGGCTGATCACCGGGCTGGAGGAGCGCGGTTTTATCCGCCGCCTGCCCCACCGGGCCCGGGCGCTCGAGGTGCTGCGGCTGCCCGAGACCGCTTCCGTGGCGCGCCAAATTTCGAGCGAAGAGGAAGACAGCTTCGCCGCTAACGTCATTCGCGGTGATTTCAAGCCGACGCTGCACGGTGCCGGTGGAGAAGGACGCGAGTCGGTACAACTGCCGCTCTATGGCCGTATCGCGGCCGGCACGCCGATCGCGGCCCTGCGCGACAGCACCCAGCACTTCGACGCGCCGCCCGGCCTGCTGAGTAGAGGCAGCGAGCATTATGCGCTCGAGGTCGAGGGCGACTCGATGATCGACGCGGGCATCCTGGACGGTGACACGATAATCATCGAACGGGCCGACACGGCGGAAAACGGCGCCATCGTGGTCGCCCTTATCGACGATGAGGAAGTGACGCTCAAGCGTCTCCGCCGCAAGGGGCTCTCTATCGCGCTGGAGCCCGCCAATCGAAAGTACGAGACGCGCATCTTTGGTCCCGAACAGGTGAAAATTCAGGGCCGCCTGGTGGGGCTGGTACGCGCCTTCTGACGGGGCGACGCCGTCAGGCAGCCCATCCCCCTAATCGCGGCGTGCCCGCCGGGCCGTCCGCTCCGGTTTCAGCACCCAGGGACGATCGCCGCGCATGTCGCGCGCGTTTCGGATGATCACGCCGTCCCCGCCCAGCCATAACGCGTGGCTGCCCTTCTTCCATAAATCGAAGCGGTCGATCACAACGTTGGCGCCGGAGCAGTCGACGCGCACCGGTTCGCTGCTGACCACGATGGTGGCAAGGCGGCAATCCTCGCCCAGCGCCCGAGGGTCGCGGTTCAGCGCCACGGTCTCCGTGCCCGCCCGATAAACGCAGCCGAGCCCGTCGCAGGCGATACGGGCATCCGCGCTGGCGCCCTGACGCGGCCAGAGCAGCTTTTCGGCCTGCCCGGCCCGTCGCAGCCAAGCCTCGGCACTGAAGCGTCCCGCCCGGCCCGAGGATAGCAGCAACTGTCCTTCGGCCGAGCGCACGGCCAACAGCCGCCCGTCGCCGGAGATCAGGATATCGGGCGCCGGCGCCAGCCAAACGGTCGCGAGGCCGGCCGCCATCAGGGGTGCGCCGAACATCCGCCAGCGCCGCCGCCACAGGGCCAACCAAAGCCCTCCAAGAGCCACCAGGGCCAGCCCCGCGCCGGGCATCGCCGGGACCAGCGCCACCGCACCTTGCCACGAGGCCACCGTACGGGCGATCCAAATCACCACGTCGATGCCCCAGCCCATGGGTGCCAGGGCAAGGCCTTCGATTCCGAATGGCAGCAGTACGAACGCAACGACGGCCCACGGCATGATCCATAGCGCGGTGAGCGGCACCGCGCCCAAATTTGCGACCAGGCCATACGCCGCCACCCGATTGAAATGAAACAGCGCGAACGGCGCGGTCGCCAGTCCCGCGACCAGTGTCGTCAGCGCCACGGCGGCAACGTAAAACACCGGCCGTGACCATGCCGGGGCCGCGCGGCGGCGCTCGGCGAGGCGCGGCCCCAGCGTCTCGTATACCGCTATAAGCGCGATCACCGCCGCGAATGACATCTGGAAACTGGCGCTCAACAGGCTTTCGGGCGCGAGTAGCAGAACCGCCACCGCGGCCCAGGCGACGAGCCGCATGGACAAGCCGACGCGGTCGAGCAGCACCCCCAGCAAAACGATCGCCAGCATCAGATAGGCGCGCTGGGTCGGTACCGTGGCCCCCGAGATCACGAGATAGCCGAGCGCGCCCAGGAGCGCCGCGACCGCGGCCAGTTTCTTGACCGGCAAGTGAAGCGCCAGCGGTCCCGCCAGCGCCAGCAGCGCGCGCACGCCGAAGAACAGGATGCCCGCCACCAGCCCAATATGCAGGCCCGATATCGCGAGCAAATGCGCGATGCCGGAATCTCGGAACGCGGCCAGAACGTCGGCCGGAATGGCATGGCGTTCGCCGGTCATCAGCGCCGCCGCGACGGTGCCGGAAGCGCCATCGATCCCCCGGGTGATACGGCCAGAAATATCCTGGCGCGACGCGGCGAGCCACAGGCCAAGCGCGCCGGCGCGCCCACCCCCGCCTGCCTCGGCCCCGGGCGCCGGCCAGGGAAGCGGCGCGGCAACCGCGTAACCGACCGCGCCGATGCCGCGGTAGAACAAATAGCGCTGAAAATCGAAAGCGCCCGGGGCCACCGGCCCCGGCGGCGGCAGCAATACCGCCTTCACCGCAAGATATTGTCCAGGACGCAGGTCGAGCGCGGACCCGCGCAAGCGGATCCGGACGCGGGTCGGCATGTTCGCGGGTTTGGCGCCGCTTATCTCCAGCCGATCGAGGACAATTCGGCTGCTGTCCGGGAATATATCGACGTGCGCCACGCGCCCGCGTACCTCGACGGGACCGATGCGGCGGCCAAGGGCGGGTTCGGCAACCGACGCCGTGTGCAGCGTCGCCGCGGCGAATCCGATCGCGATCGCGCCAACGACGATGGCGAGGATCAAAACGGCGGGCCGGCGGCGGCAGAGCGCGCCGAACGCCAGAGCCGCTACCGCGGCCACGGGTCCGGGCCACGGCGGCGGCTCGGCCGGCAACGCGAAATAGAGGCCGATACCGAGGCCCAGCCCCGCCGGCAGCCACAGCGCCCAACGCTCACGCTCGCCGATCAGCGACGACCACAACGCGCCGGCCGCGCGGCGCGCAAGGTTGGATGCGGCGCCGATCATCGGCGCATCCTCGGCGAACCGCTCGGCGCGCAACATCTCCCCCTTAACCGTGCTGAAACCGGCCCGGTGATATGCTACACACGTCTGCCCGGATTGCCCAGAAGCGGCGTCCGCCCCCGAGCGCCGAAACGAGGACCATGAGCATCGTCACCCGATTTGCGCCGTCGCCGACGGGGTTCCTGCATATTGGCGGCGCCCGCACGGCGCTGTTCAACTTCCTCTACGCCCGGCACACCGGCGGCGCGTTCCGCCTGCGCATCGAGGACACCGACCGCAAGCGCTCGACCGAGGAAGCCAAGCAAGCAATCGTCGACGGGCTTGCGTGGCTGGGGATCGAATGGGACGGCGACATCGTCTACCAGTCGGCCCGTGCCGACCGTCATGCGGAGGCTGCCCAAGCTCTGCTCGCCGAGGGCAAGGCTTATCACTGCTATTGCACGCGAGAAGAACTCGCCGCGATGCGCGAAAAGGCCCGCGCCGAGGGACGTTCGAGAATTTATGACGGGCGCTGGCGCGACCGCGACCCGAGCGAGGCGCCAGCCGGCGTACCTCCGGTGGTCCGTCTCAAAATGCCGCGCGAAGGCGAGACGGTGATCGAGGACCGCGTCCAGGGCGAGGTGCGCATCGCCCACGAACAATTGGACGACATGGTGCTGTTGCGCGCGGACGGCACGCCGACCTACATGCTCTCGGTCGTGGTCGACGATCACGACATGGGCGTCAGCCACATCATCCGCGGGGACGATCATCTGACCAACGCCTTCCGGCAGACGCAGCTGTTCCGCGCGCTCGGCTGGGACCTCCCCGTCTTCGCCCACGTACCGCTGATCCATGGCCCCGACGGCGCCCGCATGTCGAAACGTCATGGCGCCCTGGGCGTGGAGGCGTACCGCGACCTGGGCATTCTGCCCGAGGCGCTGCGCAATTACCTTTTGCGGCTCGGCTGGTCGCACGGCGACGACGAGATAATCGACACCGCACAAGCCATCGAATGGTTCGAATTGGACGGCATCGGCCGCTCGCCCGCGCGCTTTGACATGGCCAAGCTCGAGAGCGTCAACAGCCATTACCTGCACGAGACCGATGACGCGCGGCTGGCGGACTTGGTGGCGGAGGGACTCGCGGCGATGTTGGGCCAGGCGCCGGACGCGGCGGCGCGCGAGCGCTTGAGGCGCGGCATGCCCGGCCTAAAGCAACGCGCCAGAACATTATCCGAACTTACTGAGAGCGCTTGTTTCTATGCCCGGAAAATTCCCCTCCCGATGAATGAAAAAGCGGCCGCGATTTTGGATGATGACGCTCGGGCACGCCTTGCCGGCCTGATTCCGCAAATCGAGGCGCTCGCGGACTGGACGGCGGACGCGTTGGAGGCCGACGTACGCGCCTTCGCCGACGCGCAATCGCCCCCATTGAAGCTCGGCAAGATCGCGCAACCGCTTCGGGCCGCGCTCACCGGCAGCACGGCCTCGCCCGGTATTTTCGAGGTCCTCGTGGTTTTAGGCCGCGAAGAGGCTTTGGCACGCTTGAGAAACGTAGTAAAATGAGAAAAACACGGCCGCGCCTCGACAACCCGATGATTGGGCGTACCGACCGGCCTTCTTGGGGATCCCAGGATTCCGGTCGTTCGGCGGCTTTTCGGTCGCGCGCCGCCAATAATGCAGGGGATGACCATATGAACAAGCAACCGTCGGGCGCGAAGCCCGCCGCCGCCGAACGCAGCGTTTCGTTGATCGATGACGAGAGCGGCAGGACGGTAGAGTTACCGGTGCTCTCCGGCACCGACGGGCCGGACGTGATCGACATTCGCAAGCTGTACAGCGAAACAGGTTATTTCACGTACGACCCAGGCTTCACCGCGACCGGCAGTTGCGAATCGGCGATCACCTACATCGACGGCGACGCCGGCATTCTCATGCACCGGGGTTATCGCATCGAGGATTTGGCGGAACGTTCGGATTTTTTGGAGGTCTGCTACCTGCTGCTTCATGGCGAATTGCCGACGCACGATCAGAAGCGGAATTTCGAGAACACGATCACCCATCACACCATGCTGCACGAGCAGATCGCCTATTTCTATCGTGGCTTTCGGCGCGACGCGCATCCAATGGCGATCATGTGCGGTGTCGTCGGCGCGCTTTCCGCCTTTTATCACGACAGCACGGATATCGACGATCCGCACCAGAGGCTGGTTGCTTCCCACCGGCTGATCGCCAAGATGGCGACCATTGCCGCCATGGCCTACAAGTTTTCGATGGGCCAGCCCTTCGTATATCCCCGCAACGATCTGAGTTACGCGGAGAATTTTCTCCACATGACCTTCGCGGTGCCGTGCGAGGAATACAAGGTTGACCCGGTGCTGGCGCGGGCGATGGACCGGATATTCATCCTGCACGCCGATCATGAGCAGAACGCCTCGACCTCGACGGTACGCCTCGCCGGATCGAGCGGCGCCAACCCCTTCGCCTGCATCGCCGCGGGCATTGCCTCGCTTTGGGGACCGGCGCACGGCGGCGCCAACGAAGCCGTGCTCAACATGCTCAACGAAATCGGATCGCCCGACCGCATTCCCGAATACCTCGCCCGCGCCAAGGACAAGGATGACGGGTTTCGTCTGATGGGCTTCGGGCACCGTGTCTACAAAAACTACGACCCGCGCGCGGCGGTACTGCAAAAGAGCTGCCACGAGGTCCTCGATGCCCTCGGCGTCAAGGACGAGCCGCTGCTGGATCTGGCCATGCAGCTGGAAACAATCGCCCTCGAGGACGATTATTTCGTGGAACGCAAGCTGTTCCCGAATGTGGACTTCTACTCGGGCATTATCCTGCAGGCGATGGGTTTCCCGACCTCGATGTTCACCGTGCTGTTCGCCGTCGCCCGCACCGTGGGGTGGGTCGCGCAGTGGAACGAGATGATCCAGGATCCGACGCAAAAGATCGGCCGCCCGCGCCAGCTCTATATCGGTGTCGGCGAGCGGCCGTTTGTCCCGCTCGAGAAACGTGATTAGACCATGAAAGCGACCGCACGCCCCAATTCGTCCGACAAATTGGCGGGATCGTCGCGCTCGGAGACCGGTGCCCGCCCGATTCGTCCCGCCAACGACGATCTGGCGCCACTGATCGAGCGCCTGCGCGGTCCCGGGCTCGTCGGGCTCGCGATTGCCGTCATCGCTTGCTGCCTGTTGATCTCTCTCGCGATATAGCGGGGAAGCGCCTGCTCCGCGCCAACTTCACGCCCGTTCGACCAGCTCGATCTTGTAGCCGTCGGGATCCTCGACAAAGGCGATAACCGCGCTACCGTGCTTCATGGGGCCGGGCGGACGCGGAATACCGACCCCCTCCGCCTCGAGCAATTCGCAGGTGCGATAAATATCCGGCACGCCGATGGCCAGATGTCCGAACGCGTCGCCGTGGGTATAGGGCGCGTCCAGCTCCCAATTGTGCGTCAACTCAACCACGGCGGTGTCGCTTTCTTCGCCATAACCGACAAAAGCCAATGTGAATTTGCCGCCCGGAAATTCCTTGCGGCGAAGAAGCTTCATGCCCAGGAGCCGGGTATAGAAATCGAGCGATTTGTCGAGATCGAGCACCCGGATCATGGTGTGCAGCAGACGGTATCGGCTGGTATCGACGGCGGGCGTCGCCGAGCCATCCTTGGTCGCGGTGTCGTTCATGCTCCCTCCTCCAAATTTTCGCCATCATAGTCATTTTCAGCCGTTGCCGAAGCCCCGATTACGCGCAGCACCGCCCGTGCCGCGCGCGCGCTCGGCATCTCCCCACCACCACCCAGGCGCAGGATCGCCTCGCGGCAGTCCGCGAGTTGCGCTTGGCGCGCCGGGGAATCGGCGAGCAGCACCCTGACCGCCACGGCCAGCTTCCTGGGCGTACAGTTCAGTTGAATAAACTCTGGCTGGGCGGCCCGTCCGAGAACCAGATTGACTGGGCTGGCGAAATCCACCCTGACCAGACAAAGCGCCAGTAGCGCGGTCGCGTAATTCATGCGATAGGCGATCACCGCGGGACAGCCGGCCGCGGCAAGCTCCACCGCGACCGTCCCCGAGGCGGCAAGAGCGGCGCGGGCGGCGGCAAACGCACCCGCCATATCGCCGGCGTCACGAACGATGGTCACCGGTACCGCCCAATCACCCGTCGACCCGGCGACAGTCTCGGCCACCGTGGAGACGGTCGGCACGACCACGCGCAGCTCGGGGAAGTCGACGCGAAGCCTCGCCACCGTCTTCACGAAGACCGGCAACAGGCGCTTCACCTCGCCGCGGCGGCTACCCGGCAACACGCACAATATCGGCGCGTCCCGCGGAATCCCGTGCTTGTCGCGGAATGCCAAGGCATCGTCGCCTTCCGCCGCCCCTTCGACCGCGGGATAACCGACGAATGTGGTCGCCAGTCCGTGCTTTTCAAAATAGGGCGACTCAAATGGCAACAACGTCAAAAGATGATCGAGGTATCGGGCAATCTGTCTGGCTCGCCATGGCTTCCAGGCCCAGACCGATGGCGCGACATAATGAATAAGCCGCATTCCCCTGCCTTTGAGGCGTTGGCTGACCTCCAGGGTGAAACTCGGCGAGTCTATGGTGACGACGGCGGCCGGGCGAAGGGCATCGGCGGCTCTGGCGGTTTGGCGAATGCGCCGCAGGATTTTGCGAATATGCGGCAGCACTTCGAGGATGCCCATGACCGCCAGTTCGCCAATAGGAAAGAGGCTTTCGAGCCCTTCGGACGCCATGCGCTCGCCGCCAACTCCGGCAAAACGTATGTGGCCGGCTGTCTGGTGCTTGAGCGCGGCCATGAGTCGCGCACCGATGGCGTCCCCGGAAGGTTCGCCAGCGACCAGAAAAACGAGCGGCGCCTCGCCCCTGCCCACGCCAGGACTCACCCTGGCACCGTGGCGCCGCCCTCAACCAAAGCAGACTCCGCCTGGCCATCGATGGCGGGGACCAAACACTCGCGTCCAGTGGCGCGGCGGGCTGAGATCAGGAGCGCGGGCATGTCGCCGCCGGCGAGTATGCCGAGTTTAGGCGGCATGCTCCGCTTTCGGTTGGCAGACCGCGCGCGAGGAATCGCTGCCAATGAATCCGACGATATCCATCACGGCCTCGTTCTCCAGATAGGATTCGGCGACGTCGGCAAGGCGTTCGGTCATGTTGCCTTCTTCCGCAAATAGCAGACGGTAGGCCTTGCGCAATTCGTGGATATCGTCCCGCGAAAATCCACGGCGTTTGAGACCAATGATGTTGAGGCCGGTTAGCCTGGCACGCTCGCCCATTGCGGAGCCATATGGAATGACGTCCTGATCGACGCCGGACATCCCACCAATCATTGCGTGCTGGCCGATACGGACGAACTGATGGACCGCCGACAAGCCCCCTAGAATAGCGAAATCGCCAACTTCCACATGACCGGCGATTGCCGAGCTGTTAGCCATTATGACGTGGTCGCCAATCTGACAGTCATGCGCGACATGAGCACTGACCATGAACAGGCAGTTGTTGCCGACACGCGTGACCATGCCGCCGCCTTCGGTGCCCGGGTTCATTGTCACGTATTCGCGGATAATGTTATTCCACCCGATGACGAGTTCCGAGCGCTCGCCCTTGTATTTCATGTCCTGCGGCGCCTGTCCGATCGACGCGAAGGGAAAAATGCGTGTATTGGCTCCGATCGTGGTGCGGCCGCCGACCACCACGTGGGACATCAGCGTCACGCCGTCGCCCAGAGTGACTTCCGGGCCAACGATGCAATACGGACCAATGGCGACGTTCGTGCCGAGTTCGGCCGCGGGATCGACGATTGCTGTGGCATGTACGTCAGACATTATTCATCCATAATCATTGCGGAATAAGTCGCCTCGGCCGCCAAAACGCCCTCAACCCTGGCTTCGCCCTTGAACTTCCACACATTTCCACGCGTGCGAAGCTTGGTAACATGCACGTGAACCCGGTCGCCCGGCACGATCGGTTTGCGAAAACGGGCCCCCTCGACCAACATGAAGTATACCAGTTTACCCTCGGCTTCCGGTCCCAGCGTATGCACCACAAGGACCGCCGAGGTCTGCGCCATCGATTCTATGATAAGGACACCGGGCATGACCGGTTGAGCCGGAAAATGTCCTTGGAAGTAATGTTCGTTGATCGAGACATTCTTGATGGCCGTAGCGCTCTCCCCCGGCACCAGATCCACGATTCGGTCGATCATCAGGAAGGGATAACGGTGGGGGATCAGTTCCATGATCCGCTGGATGTCGATCTGAATTAGCGACTTGTCCGCAACCGTCACTGCCATCGTCTACTCGCTTTTTTTTTCGGCCCGGCGAGCGAGCGGCGCCACCGCTTCCAAGGCCGCGTCCGATCTGGCCCCGGCACCAACTTCCGCGCCGGCGATTTCGGCGAGTTCCAAAATCGTGTAAGGCCCGCCTGCAATAAAGAAACGCGGATCGGCCATCGTCTATTTTGCCGGCACTTTGACCTTTAGCGTCGGCAGCCGCTTGTTCAACTGCTTTAACACCAGGGTGGTGATATCGAACTTCGGCGCGGCGAACAATATCTGATTCTTGTTGAACACCAAGTTGTAACCCTTTTCCTTGGCGATTATTTGGACCAGTTCGACCACCGTGTCCCCGAATTTCTGGTCCGCTTGAGCGAAGGCTTGACGGAGTTGCTGACGCCGCGCCTGAACCTCACTCTGGATCTCGACCACCTTGGCCTGCAGATCGCTTTGCTTCCTGGCGAACGCCGCGGGTGAAAGAACTGTGCGCTGCTTCTCCAGTGCCTGGCTGTCGGCCCGGACTTTCTTTTCCTTGTCGGTGATCTCCGCTTGCAGTTTCTTGCGTTGCACCTCGGCCTGTTCGCGCACGGATTTAATGGCCTTGGATTCGCGCAAAATGGCCTGGTAATCGATCACCGCGATCGATAATGCCGGTCGATTCTTTTCAGCCAACGCGTCCGGCGCGGCAACCAAAATCCCCGCGCTAAGCAGACAAACGCACAGGATTCCGGAACTTAGCGATCTAATTCGGTTCATGCCCGGGCTAAAACCTCGCGCCAAAATTGAAATGGAAAAGCTGGAGATCGTCAAACGGCTCCTTCTTTAGGGCGACCGCCAAGTCGGCGCGAACCGGCCCAAAAGGAGATTTCCAGGAAATTCCGACACCCGCAGAAAACCTTAGGCTTTTTTCGTTTAGAATAACAGGGTCGCTGGCGTCGATGCCAAACGCACTTCCTGCCTCTCCAAAAACCCTGCCGAGAACACCGAATTCCTTGGGCAGGCCAAAAGGAAACAACAGCTCCGCGGTGCCTGTATAAAACGTATTCGCGCCGAGAGCATCGTCTGTAACCCTGTCACGCGGCCCAACGCCGCCGAACGCAAAACCCCTGAATTTATCGCCACCAATGAAAAATCGGTCTGAAACTCCAACAGTGTCGTTCAATCCGGTGATGTGACCGGCCCGACCCGACAGGCTCAAAGTAATGTCGCGGAAGGGCGAGTAATAAGTCGCCGCCGAAACCTTCGTTTGAACGAAGCGCACATCGCCGCCCAGACCGGCAAATGTGGTTTCGAGCTTCGCGAAATATCCTTCGGTCGGGAAAAACCGGTCGTTTCGCACATCATAGATCAAACTCTGGCCGATAGAAGACTTGAGCGCATCGCCCTGTTCCCGGCTAATAACGACGGAGGCTCCGGAGTCGACGTTGCGCACGCTGTCGCTTTTCAGCGTGTACTTCCATTGCTGCCGCAGAAATTCAGCAATCGCGTATCCCGCACGTAAGCTCCCGCCAGTGGACCGCTGTTCGAACGATCCTTCGTCATCGAAGCTTTTACTAATTCGGAATAAATCGATGCCCGCGGAGAGATTCCGGCCCATAAAGTACGGCTCGGTAAAACTTACATCGATCTCCTGGGTTCGTTGCGAGAGCGTAAAGCCGAGCGCAACGTTCTGGCCTCGCCCCAAAAAATTCGATTCGCGAATACTGAAATTACCGAGTACGCCCTCGTCCGACGAAAACCCGGCTCCAAGCGACAACTGCCCGGTCGAACGTTCTTCCACTTCCACCTGCACAACCGTTCGATCAGGCGTCGATCCGGGCACGTTGTTAACTTCGACCTTCTCGAAAAATCCGAGATTGCGTATGCGACGTCGCGACAGCCGCACCTTGCTCGTGTTAAACGCGTCGCCCTCGGCAAGCCGCATTTCCCGCCGTACGACTTCGTCGCGGGTGCGGTCGTTGCCCTTGATCTCGATGCGCTCGACGAAAACTCTCGGCCCTTCCCTAATCTCGAAAGTCACGTCGATTGCGCGCTCGCCGTCACGGCGGGCAATCCGCGGACGCACCTCGACGAACGCATAGCCGAGCGTTCCCGCCTCCGCCGTCAACTTGTCGATCGTCTGCTCGATGAGGTCGGCGTTGTACCAGTCCTCCTCCGCCGCCCGCAATTTGTCCAAGAACGGCGCGGTGTCCAAATTGCGGATTTTGGAAGTTATGGCGATTTTACCGAACTTATAGCGTTCACCTTCCTCGACCGTAAAAGTGACGAAAAAATCCTCGCGATCCGGCGTCAGTTCCGCCACCGCCGAAACGACGCGAAAATCGGCGTAGCCGTTCTTCAGGTAAAACTTGCGCAGGAGTTCCTTGTCGAACTCCACGCGGTCGGGATCATAGGTGTCGTCCGTCGTCAGAATGCGCCAGAACGCCGACTCTTTCGTCTGAATGACCGACCGCAGGTCGCTGTCGTCAAACACGCGATTACCGATAAAACTTATACGGCGAATGCCAGTGACGTCGCCTTCCTTGATTTCGAATACGAGGTCAACGCGATTTTGCGGCAGGGTAATAACTTTAGGGTCGACCGTCGCGGCGAACCGGCCGCCGGCGCGGTATATATCCAATATGCGCTTAACGTCGTTCTGTACCTTGGTTCGCGTATAGACGACACGTGCCCGAAGTTGCACCTCGGCCGTCAAATCTTCGTCACTGACCTTGTTGTTTCCCTCGAACGCGACGCGGTTGATAATCGGGTTTTCTATTACCCGGATAATCAGGGCGCCGCCCTCGCGACGCAAGGTCACATCGGAAAATAGCCCCGTCGCGAATAGGCTCTTGAGCGACTCGTCCATCCGCGCGGTATCGAAAGGATCGCCGATCTTGATGCGCAAATACGAAACGACCGTTTCAAATTCGATACGATTCGTGCCTTCGACCAGAATCTCTCGCACCACGTCCGGGGCAGCAGATTCGGCCAAGGCCCAATCCGGTTTCACGGTCGCGAACAGCAATGTAAAGGCTATAAGTACGACCCTATGAAACCGCAAAGACTCTCTCCCAAACGCCCCACCGGCTGGATTAAGTGACCAGCTCTCTAATAAAATCGACGACTTTCAAATGGACCAAATCGTTCCAGGTAACGAACAACATCAGTGTTAATACCAGAGCCAGGCCGATACGGAAACCATATTCCTGGGCCTGCTCACCCAGCGGCTTACCGCGGATGGCTTCGATTCCGTAAAACAGCAGATGCCCGCCATCCAGCATCGGGACCGGAAACAGATTGATGAGGCAGAGGTGCAGCGATAGGACCCCCATGAACCACAGGAAGGTATAGAACCCGCCCTGTGCCATTTGCCCCGACATTTGCGCAATTCTGAGAGGCCCGCCCAATTCCTTGGTCGCCCGGGTTCCCGCGAACATCTGGCCAATCGCTTTGAAGGTGGCGCTGGTGATCGACATGGTTTCCTTGACCGACCGCCACACGGCCGTCAACGGATCATGGCGCACGAATTCGACGCCCCGGCGGGTTACGCCAAGCAACCCGATCTCGTGCTGGTTGCCAAAATTGTCCGTCCACAATGTCCGCTTTGGGGTGGCGCGGAGCGTCACTTCGGCACCATTGCGCTCGACCACGATAGTCATCGTGACTTCAGGGCTCATCGTCACGATTTGCCGGACATCCTCGAAACGTTCGATCCGAGAGCCGTCAATGCCGACAATCCGATCGCCCGGCTTGATGCCAGCCTCGGCGGCCGCGCTCTCCGGTTGAACCGTGCCCACGGTGGCTGGCGTGAACGGCTGGCCGTAAAACGCGAACAAGCCCGTCAGAACGACTATCGCGAATAGGTAATTGGCGAGCGGGCCGGCAAAAACGATCGCCGATCGCTGACCGAGGCGTTTATGCAGAAACGATACCTCGCGTTCCTCGGGCGTCATGTCCGCGGTGGCACCGGCCCCAGCGCTGGTCACATTGCTATCGCCAAACATTTTGACGTAGCCGCCCAGCGGAATCAGACTGAATTTCCAGCGCGTGCCCGCGCTGTCGGTCCATCCGAAGATTTCGCGGCCGAAGCCGATGGAAAATACCTCGACACGGACGCCATTACGCCTGGCAACCCAGTAGTGCCCCATCTCGTGGACGAATACCAAGACGGTTAAAATGACCAGAAATGGGACGACGTAGTCCCAGACGCCGCCAAGAAATTCCATACTTTGCTTTCCGTTCGGTTATTTGGGTGCTAGGAACGACGCGCTCACATCGCGCGCTTCGCGATCGACCTCGCGCACGTCCGCAAGGGTGGAAATGGCTATGGGGTCAATAGTTTCAAGGGTTTGTTCCACCACTTGGTTAATATCCAGAAAACCGATTTTGCCATCCAGGAAGCCGCTCACCGCCACCTCGTTCGCGGCGTTGAGGACGGTCGGCGCTCCGCCGCCGGCCCGGAGCGCCTCGCGGGCCAGCCGCAGGGCCGGAAACCTGTCCAGATCCGGCGGCTCGAACGTCAGTTCCCGCACCTCGGCAAAATTCAGTCTCGGAGCCGGGGCGCTGATACGCTCGGGCCAACCCAGGGCGTAGGCGATCGGCGTGCGCATGTCGGGCGTACCCATCTGCGCCAGGATCGAACCGTCGAAATACTCAACCATGCTGTGTATTATCGATTGCGGATGCACCACGACCTCGATCTGGCTTTCGTGGATGGGAAACAGATGCTGCGCCTCGATGATCTCCAGCCCCTTGTTCATCATGGTCGCCGAGTCCACCGAGATTTTGGCGCCCATGTCCCAGTTAGGGTGTGCCACCGCTTGCCCCGGCGTAACGTTCGCCATGTCGGCAACATCCATCGTCCTGAACGGTCCGCCGGACGCCGTCAGAATGATACGCTCGACCCGGTCGCTTTGATCGAAGTCGAAGCATTGGAAGATCGCGCTATGCTCCGAATCGACCGGCAGCAGCGTGGCGCCGTTGCCGTCGATCTCGCGCATCACCAGGTCACCCGCGCAAACAAGGCATTCCTTGTTGGCCAACGCCACCACCGCGCCCTGCTTGACACCGGCAAGCGTCGGCTCGAGCCCGGCGGCGCCAACGATGCCGGCCATCATCCAATCGACCGGAATTGATGCGGCTTCGACCAAGGCATCGGGGCCGGCGGCGACCTCGATGCCGGTGCCCGCCAGCGCCTCCTTGAGGTCTCGATAGCAATTGGGGTCCGCGGTCACCGCAATGCGCGGGCGGACACGGCGCGCTTGCTCGGCCAACGACTCGACGCTTCGATTCGCGGTCAGCGCCTCGATCACATAGGCATCGCGGTCCCGTTCGATCAGGTCGAGCGTGTTGCATCCGATCGATCCCGTCGAGCCAAGTATCGTTACGCGGCGGGGTTCGATTCCCGTTGCCTTCATTATCATTGCCATGCCAAGACACGTCCCCCTGTAACCCATTCGGCCACGCCAACAACGAAAAGCGCGGCGATCAGGCCGTCGACACGGTCGAATAGGCCGCCGTGCCCCGGGATAATACCACTCATATCCTTCACCCCGAAATGCCTCTTTACCGCTGATTCGGAGAGATCCCCGCATTGTGAAATAATTGCCAAAAGCACGCCGGCAACGGCCGCCGGCCAAATATTAGCGAGTCCGGCAAAAAATGCTGCTGGAACGCTCACCATGGCGGCGCAAGCCATGCCGCCAATCAGCCCGGCCCAGGTTTTTTGCGGGCTGATCTTCGGCGCCAGGCGGGGCCCGCCGATTGTGCGTCCGGCGAAATACGCGCCGATGTCGGTCGCGGCCACCGCGGCCACGATCCACAGCACGGTCGCGCGTCCCGAATCGTGCGACATCCAAATCCACGCCAACGCGAGGCACGGCAGCCCGACATAAGGGACACCGGCGGCAATCCAACCAGGCCGGCCACGCCGTCGCAATCGCGCGGCGGCATAAACCAGAATTGCGCCGAGCACGATAGCGAGCAGGGCATCGTCGAAGGCGCCGGTATAGGTGAGCGCCACCGATATCAGGAGAGAAGCGGCAAAAATACCGGCTGTCGCGGCGTCGCGCTTGTCAGCGCACAAATGCAGCCATTCCCATGCCAATACGATCGTCGCGGCCGCAAGCAACACCTGTAGATATGGAGGCCCCATGTAGATTGCCGCCAGCGCGGGCGAGGCAAGCCCGATCGCGGAAATGAACCTCGCTCGCAACGGATGGGCGGCACCCTTAGTCATGGACGCGGGCCCTTTGTGACCGAAGGTGCTAGCCAGCGGATGCGCCGTAACGCCGCTCCCGGCGGTGATACTCGTCGACGGCGTCCTGCAGGTGCTGCTTGGAAAAGTCCGGCCAGTAAACGTCTGTAAAAACCAGTTCGGAATAAGCGGCCTGCCACAGCAGAAAATTACTCAAACGCTGCTCGCCACTGGTTCGGATGACCAGATCCGGGTCGGGAATACCCTTGGTCGCCAGATGACGTGAAAAGACATCCTCGTCCAATTCGCTTACGTCGAGCCGTCCAGCGACAGCCTCGGCCGCGAGAACGCGAGCGGCCTCGGTGATTTCGGCGCGGCTGCCGTAACTCAACGCCACGACCAGGGTCAGCCGGCTGTTCGCTCTCGTATCTTCCTCGACCCGTTCGATCAATCGAACGATATCGGGCGACAGTTTTCGCCGGTCGCCGATGACACATACCCGTACGCCATTCTTGCCGAGTTCGTCGGCCTCGCTCTTGAGGTAATGGCGCAGAAGCCCCATGAGCTCGCTCACTTCCGATTCCGGCCGCTTCCAGTTCTCGGACGAAAACCCGAACAGCGTGAGATAGGCGATCTCCAACTCGGCCGCCCCCCGCACGACCCGGCGCGCCGCCTCGATTCCCTTGCGGTGACCGGCCGTGCGCGGCAGCCCACGCGACTGCGCCCAACGACCATTGCCATCCATGATGATGGCAACGTGGACTGGCGGCGCGGATTCCTCCGAATGTGAGGGTAGGGCACTCATCGATCAGACTTGCAGAATTTCCTGTTCTTTGGTGTGAAAGGTGTCGTCCACCTTTTTGATGCACTGATCCGTCATGGCCTGGATATCGGCCGACCAGGCGCGGTGTTCGTCCTCGGAAATTTCGTGTGCCTTTTCCATGCGCTTTAGTTTGTCCATGCCGTCCCGCCGGACATTGCGAATCGAGACCCGCGCCTGCTCGGCATACTTGTTCGCGATCTTAGTCAGTTCGTGGCGCCGCTCCTCGTTGAGCTCGGGAATCGGAATACGGAGCACCTGCCCCTCGACCTGCGGGTTGAGGCCGAGACCGGATTCGCGGATCGCCTTGTCTACCGTTTGCACCAACCCTTGGTCCCAGACCTGTACGGTCAGCAGGCGCGGTTCGGGGACGGCGATCGTCCCGACTTGGTTCATCGGCATTTGACTGCCGTATGCATCAACTACAATAGGCTCGAGCAAGCTGGCCGAAGCCCGTCCCGTGCGCAGCCCGGCGAATTCGCTCCGCAACACTTCAACTGCCCCTTCCATGCGCCGTTCCAGGTCTGTCAGATTAGGATCAGTCACGATTCAAACCCCTTCACCGATGACGGTAAATCTTCCTTTTCCCTCGATATGTTCGGCAAAAGCTCCAGCATTTTGTATCGAAAAAACCAAAATCGGAATGTTATTCTCGCGTGCCAGTGCGATCGCGGCCGTGTCCATTACCTTCAAATCCTTGGCCAATACCTCGCGATAGCTCAGCCGCTCGTAGCGCTCGGCGTTCGGGTCCTTTTCCGGGTCCGCGGTGTATACGCCGTCCACTTTAGTCCCTTTCAGGAGTGCGTCGCAGCCCATTTCCGAGGCCCGCAGCGCCGCCGCGGTGTCGGTGGTAAAAAACGGGTTGCCGGTGCCGGCCGCGAAAATCACCACGCGCCCCTTTTCCATATGGCGTTCGGCCCTGCGGCGAACATAAGGTTCGCAGACCGTCGACATTGGGATCGCGGATTGCACCCGCGTGGCGACGCCCTGCCGCTCGAGGCTACTCTGCATGGCCAGCGAATTGATAACGGTGCCAAGCATGCCCATGTAATCGGCGGTCGCCCGCTCGATCCCGGCGGTCGCGCCGGAAATGCCGCGGAAAATGTTGCCGCCGCCGACCACCAGGCAAACCTGCACGTCCATCGCGTGGACCGCGCGAATGTCCGCGGCAATGCGATCCACGACAGCCGGATCCAGGCCGAATTCCCGCGGCCCCATCAGGGCCTCGCCGGAAATCTTTAAAAGAACGCGCCGGTATTTCGGTCCAGCCGCCATGATTTCCTCGGACAACGGGCCGCCACCCTTATCACTCGGCGGGAGGGGTTGGTTGACTGCCACCCTTTTCGCCTTTGCCGGTCAAGGCCGCGACCTCGCCGGCGAAGTCGTCCTGCGCGCGTTCGATCCCTTCGCCGAGCGCGAAACGAAGATAGCCCGTGACCTCGACAGGCGAGCCGATATCCTTGGCCGCGGCTTCGATGGCCTTCCCGACCCTTAGGTCGGTGTCGATAACGTAGACCTGCTCGACCAGGACCACTTCCTCATAAAACTTGCGCAGCCGGCCCTCGACCATTTTTTCGACGATATCGTCGGGCTTGCCTGACGCTTTGGCCTGCTCGCGCAGCACGTTGCGCTCGCGCTCCAAACCGGCGGCGTCGAGATCCTCGCGCTTTAACGCCTGCGGATTGGCGGCGGCGACATGCATGGCAATCTGCTTGCCGAAGGCGGCCAGCTTCTCCGCGTCGCCGTCGGTTTTCAGCGCGACGAGAACGCCAATCTTCCCAAGCCCTGGAGCGGCCGCGTTGTGCACGTAGCTGGCGATGATTCCCGGCGACACCTCGAGCACGGCGGCGCGCCGCAAGTTCAGATTTTCGCCGATGGTGGCGACAAGATGGGTGAGCTCGTCGCCGACATTGCGGTCGCTACCCGGGTAGGGTGCCGCCTTTAGGGTTTCCGTGGCGCCTCCGGCTCCCGGAGCCAACCCGGCAACCGTGCGTACATAAGTCTGAAAACTCTCGTTTCTGGCGACGAAATCGGTCTCCGAGTTGACCTCCACCAAGGCGCCCTTGCCGTCCACGGCAACCACGCCAACCAAGCCTTCCGCGGCAACCCTGCCGGCCTTCTTCGCCGCCGCGGCGAGGCCCTTCTTGCGCAGCCAGTCGACCGCCGCCTCCAGCTCGCCTTCGGTCTCCTTCAGCGCGTTCTTGCAATCCATCATCCCGGCGCCGGTCTGCTCGCGCAGTTGCTTGACCAGCGCCGCGGTCACTTCAGCCATATCAGCTCCTATCTAAGTCGGGAGGATACCGTTATTCGGTTCGGGCGCGGATCTCAGCCCCCCGCCGCGGCGCCGTTCTCTGGCTTGCCCTCATCGATAACCGCCGCCTCGCCGTCCCCGGCGGAAGTTTCGCTCGCCCCGCCCGCCGCGCTTGGTTCCGTATCCGCCTTGGCGGGCGCTTCCTTGGCCTTACTTGCCGCGGGCGCTTCCTTGGCCTTACTTGCCG
>CBDVDY010000024.1:0-18551 GCA_965372875.1 uncultured Alphaproteobacteria bacterium
ATTGACGCAGCGCCAGCGGGCCCTAAGCCGGGCCCGTCACGGTGCGCCAACCGGCACCGAACCAACGGAGAACCGAGACCATGAACAAGCAACAAGTCGCCACCGAGGCATTGACCCGCGCCAGGACGAACCAGGCGCTTTCCAACTATCCCGCAATTTTCGAGGGTTTCATGGAAAAGGGCATTGCCGAGGCCGAGATCATCCCGCGCGAAAACGTCTTTACCTTTCACGCCTGGCGCGCCCTGGGCCGCACGGTCGAGCGTGGCGAGCATGGGGTCAAAGTCGTGACTTTCATTCCCATGACCAAGAAAACCACGGACGACAACGGCCAGGAAACCACCGAGGAATTCCGGCGCCCGAAAACAACAACGGTTTTTCACGTTTCACAGACCAAGGCGTTAGAGGCTTGACGCAGCGCCAGCGGGCCCGGATCGCCGGGCCCGTCACGGTGCGCCAATGCACCACAACCAACGGAGAACGAGACCATGGCCTTTTATGTGAACGTCATTAACTGCAAACTCAGCGGCACCTTTTTCCTTGAAGGCCGCGCCCGCGTACTCAAGACAATCGACGGAGATTCCAAACTCGTTGATTTCGGCGACGGTATGCCGGTGGCGCGGTTTATCGATCCGCTGGCGCAAGGCGACGACGTGACGGAATATGTCGCCAGACTTAACGACCCGCACTAGCGGGCCCAACCAACGGAGATCGAGACCATGAAAAACCGTAGATACCAGATACACTATCGGCCAACGATGATCGACGGGCCCTACTTCGTCCAGGTCGGGCAAACCTTGAAGGGTTTCCCGAACAAGCATTCGGCCAGACGCTACCGGGCCGAATTGCGCCGCCAGGACGCCGGCACAGTCGAGTTGACGCCCGAGGGCGAGCAACACGTCATGCCGGGTTGCGAGCGCCAGACCACGCGCGCAGCGCCGCAGGGCGGGCTTTGGGATTGACGCAGCGCCAGCGGGCCCGGATCGCCGGGCCCGTCACGGTGCGCCAACCGGCACCAGAACCAACGGAGAATGAGATCATGGAAAGAATTAACGAACAGCGCGTGACCGTAGGCGGCACTGAAATCAGCAAACCTACCGAATGGAATACCGGAAGGCTTTACGATGATCGCGGGCAAGTCATGCGCGCCGCTTTTCTCGGCTACGACCGGATCGTGTTCGTGGACACAAGCCGCAATATCGACGGCATCATTCATGGCCAGTTCGGACGCCTGAGCGAAGAACCGGAGCGGTACCTGCAAGAGAAAGTCATGGTGGCCTACGACCACGATCTTTTCAGCTACGCCCGTGATCACGAAGAACGAGAGGCCGTCACTTGGCTGAAAAATCTAAAAGACCGTAATTGACGCAGCGCCAGCGGGCCCGGATCGCCGGGCCCGTCACGGTGCGCCAATGCACCACAACCAACGGAGAACGAGACCATGGCCTTTTATGTGAACGTCATTAACTGCAAACTCAGCGGCACCTTTTTCCTTGAAGGCCGCGCCCGCGTACTCAAGACAATCGACGGAGATTCCAAACTCGTTGATTTCGGCGACGGTATGCCGGTGGCGCGGTTTATCGATCCGCTGGCGCAAGGCGACGACGTGACGGAATATGTCGCCAGACTTAACGACCCGCACTAGCGGGCCCAACCAACGGAGATCGAGACCATGAAAAACCGTAGATACCAGATACACTATCGGCCAACGATGATCGACGGGCCCTACTTCGTCCAGGTCGGGCAAACCTTGAAGGGTTTCCCGAACAAGCATTCGGCCAGACGCTACCGGGCCGAATTGCGCCGCCAGGACGCCGGCACAGTCGAGTTGACGCCCGAGGGCGAGCAACACGTCATGCCGGGTTGCGAGCGCCAGACCACGCGCGCAGCGCCGCAGGGCGGGCTTTGGGATTGACGCAGCGCCAGCGGGCCCGGATCGCCGGGCCCGTCACGGTGCGCCAACCGGCCACCACAACCAACGGAGAATGAGATCATGAGTTTAGATTGGAATGTCGGAGGAATCGAGAACTGGCACGAAGTCTGCGAGACAACCGCCAAACATGACCGCCCAATGGACGGCATTAAAAAGGGCGACAAGGTATGGAACCCGGTAACGCTCTGCCTGGCATGGGCATGCTTACACGTCGAACTCGGCGCAATCACCACAGAAAACTACTATCGGTTTTATGTTCGAGTTGCCACGTTCGAGGCCATAGCCGGGCCGTTTCTGGATGATCCAAACAACCATAACAGGCGCATAACGCTTGACGAGATCAAAGCGCATATCGGCTTTACCACCAACGTGACAACCACGACGCCGAAACGGTTCGAGGACAAAATGGCCAGGATCGCCAAAGATCGCGAACAATCCGCCGAACGGATAGCAACCTATAAAAAGAACAACAAAAAGCGGGCTTGACGCAGCGCCAGCGGGCCCGGGATCGCCGGGCCCGCCACGGTGCGCCAACCGGCCACCATAACCAACGGAGTGTGAGATCATGGGAAATCGAAACTATTACGACGACGACGGCGACGACCGCAGCGAATTCGCCGACCCTGGCGGACGATCCGCCCTGCGCGCCACGACCAGGCGCAACCCGCGCAACCTGCCTTGCCCGTCTTGCGGCGAGCCAAACCGCCTGACACCGGCGGACAGGTCGTATGGCTATCAATGCGACACTTGCGCCGACCGCGACGAAGGCATACCCGGCGGATCCTACGGCGATTACTGACCCAGCGCCAGGGTGCGAACGCCGTTCGCACCTTGGCCAACCAACGGAGAAACGAGATCATGACCACCACCGAAACACTAGCCGACGTTCGCATCGCCGGGCGCTATATTCCCGGCGGCGCAAGCCCCGTGGATTGCGGGAATACCGACGCCGCAATCTATACCTACGAGGCCAACGGCGCGCCGCTTGCCATTGCCTACCACGGCACGGCGGGCCGGCATGACTGGCATTTCAGTTTTCACAATGAGGAACAACGCGCGGCGCGCATCGCGGCTTTTATAGAATCGCGCCGCGCATATGCCGAGCATCGCGCCGGCCAACGGCGCAATGCGAAGGCGCCGCACAACTTCGAGCCGGGCGATATCTTCCATACATGCTGGGGCTACGATCAAACCAATGTGGAGTTTTACCAGATCACAAGGCTGATCGGCAAAACGATGGTCGAGCTGCGCGAGTTAAACCGCGACAGCGAGGAAACCGGCTTTATGAGCGGGCATTGCAGCGCCAGGCCGGGCGACTTCGCCGGCGAACCGTTCCGGCGGCGCGTCAATACGACCTATACGCCGCATTCAATCCGCATCGGCTCCAGCCAGACGGCGTGGCCGTGGGACGGCACCAGACGGCATTGGAGTAGTTACGCCTGACGCAGCGCCAGCGGGCCCGGAGATCGCCGGGCCCGTCACGGTGCGCCAGGAGGCCACCACAACCAACGGAGAACGAGACCATGAACGATAAACCAAATATCTACGCCGAAGCGTGCAACGCGATTGTTGACGATACTGATTGCACGCCCGCCATCGAACACCAGGCGATGTTCATTCAACAAGGCACTGTCGAATTGCTAAAGGCGCTGGATGCCGCCGAGGAACTTTGCAAGAACGCTTTGCCGAAATTCAATTGGGGCAAGTCTGCCTTGGACGCCGAGGCGATTCGATTGTTGAACGAAGTGCCCGGACAAATCCGCGCCGCCATCGCCAAGGCGACCGGCCAGTGACCACCCTCAACCTGCGCTATTTCGTGGCGCGGCCCAGCGTTCGCGGGCCGCGCCACTACTGGCAACCCTCGGCAGAGCTGCGCGCCGAGGGCTGGCGCGCGCGCACGCTGGCGCGTGACAAGGCGACCGCCTGGGGCGAGGCCGACGCCATCAACGCCGACCTCGACCGCTGGTACAGGACGCGCCAGCGTGCCGAGCCCGGCACCGTCGCGGCCCTGGTCGACTCCTACAAGGCAAGCCGCCTGTGGGCCCGCCTCGCGCCGAAATCCCGCGCCGACTACGCAAAACACCTGGCCGTGATCGCGAAGTGGTTCGGCGCGTCGCCGGTGCTGGCAATTACGCCAGGCCAGGTTCAGCGCGAATACGAGGCCCTGGCGGCTCGCGCGCCGGCGCGCGCGGCGGATATCGTTGGCATGGTGCGCGTGCTGTTCGACTTCGCCATCAACAACGATAAGGCGCTCGTCAACCCGGCGGCTAGGCCGCAGATTACCAGGCCGGCGCGCACACAGCCGGTGATCTGGTCGAGCGAGGCCGTGTCGGCGATGATCGCCGCCGCCGACGCAACGGCCCGCCCAAGCGTCGGCGACGCCATCGCCTACGGCCACTGGCTGGGCCACTATCCCGGCGACCTGGTGAAATTGACCCGGGCCAATTACCGCGACGGGGTTTTTTCTTTCACCCGCACGAAAACCGGCGCCGGCGTCGTTGTGCCCCACAACGCCCTCACGGGCGCACGGGCGCGCGGTGCGCTGACGCGCCACCTGGCCCGCGGCACGCCATCGCCCTACCTGCTCGTCTGCGAGGCCACGAGCCAACCCTATGCCAGCGGCGAAGCCCTGGCCAAGGTCTACCGCAAGGTCCGGGCCGTGGCGGACAAACAGGACAGTAACGGCTTGCAATTAGGCCGGCTCAGATTCAAATGGCTGCGTCATACCGCCGTCGTGAGGCTGGCCGAGGCCGCCTGCACCTTGCCGGAGATCGCCTCGATCACCGGCCACAGCCTGGCCGGCGTGCATCGCATCCTGGATTGGTATTTCGACCCGACAGACACCATCGCGCGCGCGGCGGTAGCCAAGCGCCTTGCATTCGAAGGAGAGAATTGATGATCGACATTTACAATATCACCGGCGCCCAGCTTCGCACCTGGCGCAAGGTTTACATGAAACTGCCGCAGAAAACCCTTGCCAACTTGCTTGGCCGGTCCTCCCGGTTCGTGCGCGACCAGGAAAAAAAACCGGGCAGGATTGATCTTATGGTCGCGCGTTCGTGCCGCGACATCGAGGCGGAAAGATACATTGAGGATTGTATTACCGAATTGAACAATGCGGCAGCGCGCATTGAGAGCATTTACGGGCTAGAAACCTTCTAACCCTCGATCTCTTTATCTTCATCCTCGGACAGGGCGACGCGGATCGGGATGCATACCGCCCGGCACACCACGCCGCCGAAGCGCAGCGATTTGCGCTTCTTGCCCTCGGCGTTCTCGAATTCCGATAGCAATTCTGCGCCCGGCAGGCGCAACAGCGTCTGCCGCCATTGCGTGCCGGTGCCCGACTTGCCGACCCAATGGGTGCCCTCGAACAGCCGGGCCAGGCCCTGATGATCGTTGGCGACGCACAGGTATAATTCGCCGTATTGGCCCATCGGTTCGATCCGCAGGCCGATATTGCCCAGCTTGTCGATCGCCGCTTGCAATTCCACCACCGGGTTTTTTGCCTGGTCTGATATGTTGGCGACACGCTGGATATACAGCGCGATCGGGTATTTCGATCCGCCCGACCACACATCCGCCGGCGTCGACATGATCCTTTGCAGGCATCGTTCCTCATCGTTGGCGTCGTCTGATTGCGCGTCCAGCGCCGCGCGCGTCAATTGCCCCGACCAGACATCCAGCCGGTCCTCGCCATCGCCCTCGCGCGCAATGTCCGGCGGATCCTCGAACAGCAGGATATCGGCGACCGCCAGCAGCGTTCCGAACTGGTCGGGACCGTGCCCGTCATGGCCGACCGCCTCCATTTGCGCCCGCCAGCATTCCAGCCGCGCCTGGAAATCCGGCCAGCCATCGGCGAGGCGGCGCTTGATGGCGCAGCCGATCGCCTTCAAGGCCGGTCCGTCGCTGGCCAGCGGCGGCGGCGTAATATCTTCCAGCTTTTCCAGATCCAGGATGGCCAGCCGGCTTACGTCCTGGGATTGGAGCGGCGGGATGATGATCGAGGAAAACAGGAACGCCGAGCGCAACGTGAATTGCACGCTGGTATGATCGTTGCCGCCGCGATAGATCACGCCGCCCGAGGCCGCTTCGCGCGCCAGCTCGATCATCGCCTGGCTGCGCCGGTTATCGTCGCGCGCCTCCAGCTCGTCTATCGCCACCGGCGAAGATTTGTGCCCCAGCACCTGCCAGATCGATGCGGCCGTCGCGTTCGGCGACGACAGGATCGACGGGATCACGAAGCGCAACACGTCATGCAGGGTCGATTTGCCGGTGCCTTTGCCGCCGGTAATCCACATGGCCGGGCGCCATTTGAGCGCCGCGCCCAGCATGGCGACGCCGATCCAGCCCAATAGCAATATCGCGTCGATCTCCCCGCGCCTCCAGTTCCACTCTTCGAACAGCTCAAGCAAAGCCTTGCCGGGCCCGTCCTCGCCCACCGGCGCCGGGTCCGGTGCCGGCCGCTCGATCGCCGGGCCGGTCGGATAGATATAGCCGCCGGAGATCAGCGTGCCGGCGCGCCTAACATCGTTCGGGCCCAGCCACAACGCATCGCCGCAATGGAATATCAGATCGCCGTTGTCTTCGACCCAGCCGCCGACGCCGCGAATCTTGCCGGCCACGTCCCACACGCCCTTTTTCGCGCAGGCATCCATCAACGCCTCCTGCGCCGCTTCCGGCCGCCAGCCCGTGCAGAACCAATCCTTGCTATCCTTGTCCTGGTTGAGACGCGGCCAGCAGGCATAAAGGAAGGTCTGGCGCGCGCCGAACAGGCCAAGCATTTTGAGGCGCACATGGTCGGTATCCTTCAAGGTGCGAAGCTGGTTGGCGGCGTCCAGGTAGAAATAATTATCGCCGGTGTAGCCCAGCGCCGTTACCGGCGCATCGCCGGGCAGAAACCAGGGCGCCGATGTCTGCGCCTGCTTCCAGTCCAGCTTGTGATCGCCGCGCGCCGGCGCTTCCTCGGCATTCTCCAGAATCTTGCCGACAGGATTTTCCGGCTCGGTTGCCATCAGTTCGCTACCTTCACCCTGAGACTATTTTCATCGACATTCGCCGGCGGCTCGATCTTGCCAACGCGCAAGAAAACTTCGATGATTGCCGCCACACAAAGCACATTTTCGATATTCATGGATTCGCTCGAAGTGCGTGCCGTATGGGCGAACGCGATCGCCTGGTTGACGGATTCGAGCCGCCGCCGCTCTTCGTGGGTCAGTTTGTCATCGACCATCATCGTTTTTCCCTGTTCGAAAGCCGCCGCCGGCACGAACCGGCGGCGGGCTTGGCATGGTTTCAGGCGGTGGCGGCGGGGGATATTTCCTGCCAATCTTCGGCCAGCATATCCGACTGGCTGGCGAGCCAAGGCACAAGATCGGCCTGGACCGTACAGATGTAGATGTAGGGCAGCGTCATTTTGCTGTTCGCGTCCGGCACCTGCAATTGCAAATACTGGCCAGGACCGTTCCAGCCGGCGCGGGTGACACGCCCGCCCTGTTTCAACAGATCCAGCGCCTCGCCGAAATTCATATTGTCATGCATCGTCAATCTCCATCGGTTGGTTGGTTGGGGTCGTTCAGAAAATCATTCACATCCTTGTAACCTGACGGCGCGCGCGCGACCTTGACCCGGCGCCCCGCCGCCTGGTGCGCGGCGACCGCCTTTTCGAAGGCCGCCGCCGCCGGCGTGCCCGGGCCGTCATTGTCGGCGACCAGGATCACAGCCGCGACATTCTCCGGCAAGGCGACCTGGCCGATATTGCCAACGCTGATGGCCGCCATGATGCGCCGTTCCGGCGAAGCTTGCGCCAGCGTCAGCGCGTCCTCGATCCCCTCGCAGATCACCACTTCCTGGTCCGGGCCGGCGTTGGCGAGCGGCCTGGCCAGCGTAACCTCGCCGGTCCCGGCGTCGATCGCCTCGCCGCGCCAGATCCGCGCCGCGCCGCCGGCGTAAGGCCCGAGAACCATTTTCGGGGATTTAAGATTGGCCTTGATGAACTGGCCTATTATGGTTTCACAAAGATAAGTCCGATGCACTGCGGCGATTTTGCCATCCGGTCCGTTGATCGCCGTGACCATCGCCGGCAATTTGGCCCGCGTCTCCGAACACCAGCATTCGGCCAGATAACGAATAGCGCCGGGAATGTGGCCGAGATTAATCAACCATATCCCGCGGTTACTTAAATATAAATCGACCGGATCGCCGGCCTCTAAAGGCATTCCAGAAAGCCAGATCGCCCGCGCTTGTTTCTTGCGCCTCTCCAGGCTTGCCGCCAGTGATTCCACCGCCGCCGCGCCGGCCGCCTCCGCCTTGCGCTTGGTTTCCTTGAGCGCGGCCGGATCCATCTTGTCGATGCCCAGCCAGCCGCGCGCCCAGCGCAAGGCATCGCCCTTGCGCCCGTCGAACCGCAGGTAGGCGATCAGATCCAGGGCGTCGCCGGCCACGTCGGCGGCAAAATGTTTCCACACACCGCGCTTGGCGCCGCTCAGATGCACGGTCAGCGAACGCCCCAGGCCGCCAGCATCGCGGCTGGCCTCGACCCACTCCATGCCTTCCCGATGGCCCAACGGCAACAAGTCGGCCACCAGGCTGTCCAGCCGGTCGTTCAGCAGCGTGACGATTTCAGGGATTTCCATTATTTGTACGCCGGCGTCACCTTAAACCAGCCGCCTTTCCTCCGTTTCCATGTCTCGCCGGTCCGCCGGTTGTATATTTCGGCATCGCCCTTGAGGTAATACGGCTTTTCGAAAACGAGCTGCGCCGCACGCAGATTATCGACAGGCTTGCCTTGCTGAATTCCTTTCAGATAGGCGATCCAGACGCCCATGACCGCTACCCGGTGTTGGCCGCCGCCGGCGGCGTCAGACGCGCAACCAGTTCCGTGATTTTCTCCTGCAACGTACCATTTTGCACAAGCCCAAGCTGATGTTCGACAGCGGCGAGGGCGCCGGCCAACTCCGCGGGTTGCATGCGCGCCGCCATTTCAGCCAATAGAATCGGCACGCATATGCCAACGCGGCGGTTGGATGATCGTGCCACAAGTCCGACATAGGCTTCCGCGAAACCTTCCAGATCGACCATGGCTTTATCCCTGACCGTTAAAGGGTGGGGGTTTTGCAAACCTTGGCGTTAACACCAGATCCCCGGATCGCTTCCAAAACCCGGGACAACAGACCAGCACGCACATCAGGATTGCTTGGTTAACGACATGACCCCCGATTACCGTTGGTTAGAAGGCCGGCCTGCCAAAGATTCAATCATTCAAGCTTTCCAGTTCAGGCAGATCGTAAAACGAATCCGGCCGCACCACGCCGCCCGACCAGCTAAAAATTCTCAGCATCATGGCCGATCCCGGCACCCGCGCCTCGCCCACGCCGCGCGGCAGCTCGTAGCGCCGCAGCGTCTGGCGGTCGCAGCCAAGGAATTCGGCCAGTGCCTTTATCGTCAGGCCCTCGGCCAGCCGGTGCGTCGCAAGCGTCCTTTGTGATTCGCATACCATATTTTGTGTGTTACCGATTCGGATACACAAGTCAAGCAGTATTAACTGCGCCGGCATTTGCATTTTCCGCTTGCAATTGTTACCGCATCGGATACATGATCGCCCGGACGGTCAAACCCAACGGAGGCATCATACCGGGCAAGCTCAAAAGAAAGTACGTTATAACCGGCGATGAAATGACGGCTAAAGAACACTGGTCAAGGATGATGATCGATGGTGCGATGAAAAATATGGTGCCGACGATCGGCCCACTCGAAACCGTTGAATCGATGGCCGCCGCCATGTTCGCGGTAGCCGCATACAGCGGATGGACGCCGGCTTCGTTCGCCGAATTCCTACGCGAACTCGCCAACGGGGCCGAACGCGATTTCGAAATTATTCGCCAGACGGCCGACGGTGGCAATAAAAAACACTGACAGGAGATTAGACCCATGACCCCCGCCGAAAAACTGCGCGTCAACATCCGCGCGCACATGAAAGACCACGATGATATGTCGATCCGCGCGCTGGCCCGCCAGGCGGATATCAGCAAGAGCGCATTGATCGATTTCCTAAGCGAGAAGAATTCCAGCCTGACGTTCGACTCGATGGCGGCGATTGCCGCGGCATTCGATACCACTGTCGGCGCACTCTTGGGCGAGGAACCGGCGGGCGGGCCAGTGGAGAGTATTCTGTTGCCGTCGCTCTATTCCAGCGAGTTGAACCCGCGCAAGAATTTCAACCAGGCCACTATCGAAAAGCTGGCACACGATATCAAAGCCAAAGGTATCCTGCAAAATCTCGTTGTCCGGGCGCACCCGGACAAGCCCGGCGCATATCTCGTCGTCGCCGGCCATCGGCGCCTGCTCGCCGTCATTATGCTCGATGATGCCGGCGATTGGATGGCCAACCAGGGCCTGCCCTGCAAGATCATCGAGGCCGACGACAAGGATCATATCCTGGCCGCCCTGTCGGAAAACCTGGAGCGCGAGGATCTGGACCCGCTCGAAGAGGCCGGCGCCTATAAGGTGCTGGTCGAGCAATACGGCATGACGCCGCTGGAGATCGGCGGGCGCTTCGCGCGCGACAAGCGCCATATCCTGTACCGCTTGAGCCTTCTGGATCTCGGCGAGGCCGCAACCGTGGCAATGCGCGAGGATATCATCGGCCCGGCGATCGGCCGGCACATTGCACGGCTGAAACTTCACGAATTGCAACAGAGCGTCGTAGACCAGATCCGCGCCGGCACACTTGCCGCCAGCGAAGCAGCGGTGCGCCAACGCGTCGGCGAGATCCTGTCACGCCCTAACGGCGAACACGAGCCGGGCGAAGAGATTGATATCTGGGATCCTTCGACACCTGCTCAGGATGAGGCGCCACAAACCGCGGAACAGCACCGCCACGATTATCCCGGCGCCGACGCCGAGACGTGGATCCAGGCCAAACAACAAGGGAATGATACTTGGGTTGGCCAGCTTCAAGCGCCGTTCATCGGCGCCGGCACCTCGAATTTCGATTGGCCTTCGCCGGAAAGCGCGCTCGGCGCGGCGGCGACCACACTGGCCAGTGCCATGCGCGACGTATGGGCCGGCGTCGATCAGTTTCCGGCCGAGCGTGTCAAAGCCAAGGCGATCATGCTATGGGCCAACGGCCTGTGCGAGCAATACGGCAACCCGCCAATCCCCTTGCCGGGCGAGACGCCGGCGCCTGGCGACCTAGACAAGCAGGAAAGAAAACAGGCCGGCGATAACGTCGCGACGGATGAGACGGCGGCGAAAGCCGCCGAAAAAGAAGCCGAAGCGCGATATGGCTCGGCCGAGGATCCACCGGCCACTCATCCAACGCTGGCCGATACGATCGAAATGGGCGAGGACGGATGGCCGGTGCCAAAGCCGGGATATTTCATCGAACATCCCCGGGCGGTCGATCCCGAGTTACAATTTATCAGCACCACCACGCGCGGCATCGGCGAAATGCCCGAGAAACTGACTCTGTACGATCCGCGCAACCAGGCCCACGCGGATTATGTGCTGGCGGACGAGGAATAATGCACGTCCGGCCGGAAGATAGCGCGCTGGGTTTCCTGGTTGCCTCGCTGCGCCATGTGCGCCATGGAATCGAACGATATACCTCGCGCCGCCGCCCTATGACACAGGCGCAACTCGCCAGCAAGATCGGGATCTCGCGCGTCTCCATTGCCCATATCGAGACCGGGCGCAAGAGCATGAGCGAAAAGGTTTTCAATAAGATGTGCGACCAGCTCGATATCACCTGCCAGGGTGTCGAGTTTGGTTCGCACCATCACCATATGGGACATTGGGCTTACGTCCCGATCGGCAAACGTCTGATTGTTACCTGTCGATCGACGGGTAACATTTTGGTCGACGGGATTGTTACCCGAGGATCCACCGGTAACTTTAGACTCGAGTCTGATGTTACTGGCCGATCGGCCAGTAACAAACAGGAGGATTGAAGCGATGGTCGATATCCAACAGGCTGTTATCGCTCGGGTTCGCTTCGCCGCCGCGCAGGCGGTCGACAGGCAGCAAAACGATGAGATCGACCGGATATACAAGAATGCCTGTCTATGGTACCACGGCGCAACCGGGACGCAGTTGATATTCTCGCGCGAGGAAGGCTATCATAGCAGCGGTTGGTGGAAAAACCCGGATTACGAGCGTTGTTACCACCTTTCCCTGTCGTTCCGCGAGCCGACGCCAGAAAACCGACCTGACCAACTTTCGTCGCCGATTTTCATGGCCAACTTCGGGATACTCAAGGAACTCCGACCGTTCCATTGGAAACAGGCCAAAGCTTGGGTCAACGCGCTGTTTGGCGACGACGCAAAGTTTACTTGGCACGAGCCGCCGTTCTCGAAGATCGGCAAGCAGGTTGACGTGCATCACTTCCGGCTATTTTGCGACCCGGCTTGGCGAGCGGTCAAGCCGCGTGGCGAGGTCTATTCCAAGCAGTTCACCGAGGCCGGTTGGCAGTCCTGGTCGGACGTACAGGCAGCGCGGGGCCGCCCGGCGCCACAGGCCGACGCCAAAGGCGACGGCCCGCTCCCGGGGCCATCCCGCCGGGCGGCGTCGAGTGGGAAAAAAATAACGCCATGACCGCATTGCCCGAGATCACCCGCTGGACCGCCGCCCGCAAGGCGACGATCCTGCGCTCGCTCGACCAGGGAGAATTGACGCCGGCGGTGGCGCATATCGTCTACGGCATCGGCGCCGAGGAACTGGAAACCTGGCGCCAGCGTGTGGCGGCCGGCGGGCAACGCTCCTTGCGGCAATGCGCCATGCCGAGGATCCACAAGGGGAGGCTTGCATGACTGGACACATTTTCGAAGGACACCCGCTTATTTTTGTCGCCGCCGGCCGATACAGCACGGCGCGCAGGGAAATGCGGGAGATCGGATTGCCCGGCGGCGATTGGGGCTATGTCTCGCGCATGGATAGTTTACGCGGTACGCCGCGTTACTCGCCGATCTTGTTCCTGGACGATTTTGCGCAGCATCACGACGCCGAAAATATCCGGTATATCGCACGGGCCCGGTCGTTCCGCGAGATTAAACGGGCCGACATTATCCGCGCGCTGGCCGCGTTCAAGTCCTGGCGCGCCGGCGACAAGGCCACCAATTTCACCACGTCGAACGGCGTGACCGTTACCATCATCGTCAATCCGGCACACAAGCCGCGCGTCGTCAACGAAGATGGCTCGATCCGCGAAGTCGAACCGGGCTGGGAAGGCGATATGCTAAAGGGCCCGCAGATATGAAAGTCAAACCACGCCCGGCCTGTCCGCGCTGCGGCGGGCTCGAATTCATGCTGGCAGCGGCACCCGGCGGCGGCCAGGCGCATATCTGCGCCGCCTGCCACTGGCCACGCGCCGATGTATCGGCCGGCCGCAACGCGCTCTGCGCACCGCGCGAGGAATTTTATCGGGGGAAGAAGGATGGCTAGGAAAAGACCAAAACGCGCGCCGGCCGCGACGCCGACGCCCGAGATACCGCAAAGCATGATCGGCCAGAAGAACATCTATACCTGCTGGCAATGCGGTGCGCACATCGTCACCGTCGACCGCGACGATGGCGTGACGCCCTTCATGATCGCCTGCATGGTTCCTCATTGCGGCGGCCAAATGAAATCCAGCATGTACAAGGTTTTTGACCAGGCCATGCGGGCCTTTTGGGAATGGTACAAGCCGGCAGCACCCCAGCGATTAAGCGAGGCCGAGCGCGCACATGTCGACAAGGGCGGCCTGTTGCTGCGGGCGATCGCGCGATGAGCGGGTCAACTTCAAACGGCGAGGCGCCAATTCTGACCGGCAAAACCGGGACAGAGACCGATACCCTGACCGAACAGATTATCTTGCAAACGCAGGAGCAAATCGTGCCCGTCCTCGGCGCGCAACAGACCTGCGAGGCGCTGTTCAATACCATGCTGTTCATCGCCGCGCGCAACGGCGCCGATCCTTCGGGCTTCCAGCGCGCCCTACTCGAAATGGCGAAGGGCTCGGCCAGCAAGATACGCTTGCTGCGCGAGATTGGCGGGATATGATCGCTTTCCTGAAATCGCTGTCGATCGGCCTTGTGTTCACCCCGTTTTTTTGGCAGTGGCACTTCATTAGCTGGGATTATTCCGTGGTGATTTCCGCGGGCCCGATTGAGATCGCGATATGTTACCGCAACGGTAAATACCCCTGATGCCTGACACCAAATCCCCCGGCCAGAGGGCCGCGGTCAAGGCGCTCAAGCCGTTCGCCGCGCTTGCCGCGGAGATCGAGCAGGCCGACGAGAAATTGCGCGACGACCGCACGACCCTGCTGTCGATCGGCAACGCCTATATCACCACCGCGGATCTGCGCCTGGCGGCAAAGACCCTGGCCAGGCTGGAGAAAAAAACATGAGACCCTGTTTCCTGTTGCACCGCTTGACGGTGATCGAAAAGGAAATCCTGCCGAGCGCCTTCGAGCAGGTAACGAAACATTCGGATGCCGTGGAAGTTGAAGGGCATATGTTGTATTTCCGCAAGCCCGCTATCGTCACCAGCCGTTGCGATCGATGCGGCACGATGCGCGTGCAGAGGATCTAGGTCATGAACAGAAAAGCAGAAGATATCAGATTTAACTGCTACCTAATGAAAGAGGGGCAATGCCTGCGCATTCACCGCTCTGATTTCAATGACGCATTTGGCCCCATGTGTCGCGATTTTTCGATTTATCATACCCCCGAACAGGCGTTCTTGAGCGGAATGGTTGGTGCGGGATGCGGTACATTTCGCGTCAAGCAAGATTTGATAACCGGTGACGTTACTGTGTCGCGGCATCCTGAGAGCAACAAGCGATACTATGTAGATCCTGACCGCGAGCACCTGTTCCAACGGCTGGCGGACGGAACTTTAGAACGGAAAAAACCATGATCCGCCTGTCCCTGACGCGCGCCGCGCTGGCCCGCATGCATGAAGGCCAGATCATCAATGCCGCCTGGACTCTTTGGGAATTCGAGGAAGATTACAATACCGCGATCCTGCAAGCTGGCGAGGATCTGTTTTTGTACGGTTCCTGCGCGCTGCTTTTCCGGCCTGGCCGGATCGAAGTTTTCAAACCCACCGAAATTCCATACGGCGTGCCGCCCGGCTCCTGACTTCTGATCCCTGGCGTCCGCGCCCATGCGCCTCGCCGTATCCCACCGCGACTACCCCAGCCGAAAACAGGCAAAACGCACCAGCGACGCCCTGAGCGGCTTTAGAAGCAAAAAATTGCCCGGGGCGAATGGCGGTCCACCCCGGGCGTGCGGCTTACCCCAACGGAGATTGAGATAAAGCAGGACGCAAGCGTCCCGCGAGTTATATAGGCTACCCGCCCGCGCCGGTCAAGCGCGAGATAAGCCCGGTCTTGTCCTGGCTGGATTTCGAGGATCCCATCCAGAAATTGACAACCTGGCCAAAGGCGATCGTAAGCGCGCCAACGAGCAACATGACAACATCCTTGTTTTCGGCCGGGATTGTTTTAACGGTCACGATATACAGCATGCCGATAAACCCCGCCGTTACGATCGCCGAGACCAGCACCGGCGCGGCGATCGCCGCATGGCCCAGCTCGGCGAGGCGGCCCAGCATGGCGCGCGCGCCCTTGCGGTCCTCGGCATGCAGGCGTTGTTCGTCGAGATCGAGTTCCCCCATGCGAATTTCATATTGCGTCAGCAGTTCGGGATTTTCGCGCAGGATCACCAGCGCCTTGAGCGGATCCGCTTGGCCCGTCAGGGCGCTGGCCATGCCGACGACTTTTTGCGCCACGGCCTCGGCGCGCGGACCGCCCAGCCGGCCAATGAGGGATGGCGCAAACGCCTTGGCCAGCGCGATCGCGCCGCCGATAATCAGTGGGATGGGCATTAATTGAATCCTTTCTGATCCCTGATTCCTGATACCTGATACCTGCCATAAGGGGGACAGTATGCGCTTAAAAGCATACTGTCCCCCTTATGGCATCCTCTGCCAGCGGTCGAGGTGCAACAGCCCGTGATAATTGAACACCGGGCAGGATTTGATCGAGACCTCGCAATGTCCGTGGAAACTGATGCGGCCCGAATAGGCCATGTTGATCTCGCGGCAGAGCTGGGCGCATTCATTGAGCGCGGCCGGCGCAAAGCGTTTCAGGCCATGCACCATGATCGCGATCGTGCCGGTGTTGTTGCCCCTTTGCGCCGCCGGTATTTTTTCCAGCGAGCGCCCGGCGATCCGCTCTCCTTGTGAATCAATCAGGTATTGATACCCGATTTCGGACCACATAAGACCAAGCCCACCCTCGGATTTGGCTTTGGTGTGTAGAACTTCGATCCAGTCATGCATCTCCACGCCCAGCAATTCCTCGCCCGGCGGATCGTCCCACGCGCTGCAATGCAGAAACACTCTCTCCACGCGGCGCTTCGGCATCTGGAACATGGCTTCCATCATCGCAATCCTGTGTAAATCTGCCAGTTGACCCCCGCCACGCCGATGCACAGCTTGTCCTCGTTGGCTAACACGTTGAGGATCATAAACCGCCCGTCGCTTCGATTGACCCAAATCTCGATCAATACCGCGCCCTGACCAACGAGGCCGTCCGCCACGCGCTGGTATCCGTCCAGCATAAGCCGCGCACGCGCGGGCACTTGTGGAAAACATCGCGACGCCGGGGCGACATCGACGGCTTGCGCGAACGCCGTTCGCGCTTCGACGGACAGGGCGATCACGCCAATGACGATAAGGATAATGACTATCAGTCTTTTCATGGGCTGTCTCCGCAGCAATCGGGTAAGGCGGGCACTATAAAATCAATATGCACGTCTTGTCCAGCATGACAGGCTATATCTGGTGTTGCAAAGCAGGACAATTGGCAAGCCTAGCGTTCAGACTCCGCGCCGCGGTAATCGCCGGCGCTGTGGTTTTCCAGTCGGCTGAGTCGGCGGCCGATCCGGCGCTCGGAACGGTCCATGCGCTCGGCCAGGGCAATCATTTTTTCCTCCAGACGGATGCCGGTCTGCACGCTCGACCACAAAACCGCGCCAATGCCAACGAGCGCCGCGGCGACCACCGCGCGGTACAGCCCGAGCGACAGTTTGGCGAGGCCATTCGGGCCGCGGGTTCCGTTGGGCTGGGTTCCGGTCATTACATCTTTGCCCTGATCGCCGTCTTGAGCGCCGCCCCGCTAACATTCGCACCGGGGACTATCGTGCCGTCATTGAGACACAGAGCGAGCGCCTTCAAGACGCGCTGGTTTTTCATGACATCATCGTAAATCTCGCCGAGCGTCGGCCCCGGATCAGGAGCGGGTGGATCAAGCACAATGGCCTTGGCGTCCACGTCAATCAGCCAGTCGGCAAACCCGCCGCCCGGATTTGCTACGGCAAACGCCTTCGGAAATCTATCGAAGACCGCTTCTGCATGAGATTTGGCCTCCGCAAGAGTATCGAAGTCCTGATACTTCGCGACACGGTTTTCGGCAGTTGTGTCTACGATTGTGAGGAATGCTTTCATGATCCAAACTCATATTGGATGTTGACAAGACCAGCGTCGAAAAGATCGCCGCCGGTATCGAGGATCGCTATCTGTGTAAGTTCGGCCGAGAGGGATTTATGACCAGCCCCTGTCAGGGTATCCGGGCTAGTATTTATCATTATATGCGATGAAATCCACGTATTAAGAGACTCATTGGAGAGCGTTAAAATCATATGTCCCGAGAGGATATCACTTGCATCGCCGGCAAAAATAATAAATCCTGCTGTGCTGGTGATATCGCTGCCGCTCCCGACCGCAGAACCCGAGACATACCCGGCAGTTTCAAGCCCCCCTGCATCGCCGATCTGGATTAAGAAGTGGTCTATGTCGTCCAGGGAGACCCCTTCAAATGTGAAGATAATACGCTTCACACCCGGAGGTATGTCGGAATATGTAGTGCCCGTCGTCGAGGATATGTCCCGTTCGGTGTCGAGGATTATACCCCTCCCGAGAGACGCGGGATTTATCATAGTAAAGAATGTCCCGCCAACCGCTAGTTCGACAGTTTGATTTATTACAATGTCGCCAGCCTCAAGATCAACTTGGGTTCCCCCTTTGTATTTTTTAATTATTCTGTCGCCAATGCTATCGAAGTTGGCGGTTGATTGACCAGTATTTGTATTTCCCGCCTTGAAAGAAAGGCGCTGCCCCGCTTCGTAGGCTGTCAGGGCCGGTGTTAATGCAATGACGTAGGCATCCGCCACGCCGCTATCCGTCGCATAGCTGAATTTCTGGTTCTGGATATGCTCGCCGCCGAGGCCGCCGAGCAGGTTCAATTCGCGAACGTCGGTAAGGAGCGAATTGGTGATTACCGTTGTCGAGGTCGCCAATGCGATCTCGTACAACGGCACCTTGCCATCATCGAGCGCGGGCGGGACCGGCGCGGCATCTTCCGCGCCAGTGGTAACGCCGGCCACGCCTGTCAGGCGGTCGATATGAACGATGTCGATGCGAGGGTTTACGCTCGGCGCGGTAATCGTGCCCGTGGTCTGCGCCGCGTTGGCAACCCGCTCTCGGGTGATCGAATTGAAAAGCGCGCCAGCGGCGACTTCAACCGTCATCGCCTGCGGCGAGCTTTCCGTGACCGCGTAGCCTTGGCCGGCAACGT
>CBDVDY010000025.1:0-18544 GCA_965372875.1 uncultured Alphaproteobacteria bacterium
ATTTTGGAGAATTCGCCCGGCGCCAGAGTCTCGGTACCCTTGAACATCAGATGTTCGAGGAAATGCGCCACGCCCGACTTGCCCGGCGCATCGTCGGCCGCGCCCGCCTTGTACCACACCATATGCGTGACGATGGGCGCCCGGTGGTTGGCAATCACCACGACCTGCAACCCGTTGGCAAGCGTGAAGGTTTCGGGATCGAAGACCTTGGCGCCGGCCGTGCCGGGTCGCGCCAAGCCGAACACAGTCATGGCCATCAGACACCCGACAACAATCGGGCGAACGCCAAGCGCAGAAATTCGGATCATGAAGCCTCCGGACGATACCCCAGGGAATTTGGGGTGCGCCGGCCGGAGATGCAAGCCGCCGTTGTGGCTATACGCGGGTTATCCGCGAGCGGAAGTTAAAAAACTTCCCCCCTCTTTTTGATCACGGGCCGGATATCGCCACCCACCGTCGGCAAGATGCCGCTCTTTTTGACCTCTCCGTCGGGACCGCCGCCCTCCTTCCACTTGAGAAGCTTTTCGACGAAGGTCTGCTCGGCCACGCTCTCGCCCTTGCTCTCCCGGTCGACTTCGGCGCGAATGCCGGAATCGACGCCGGGGCGAAGCCCGGCCAGCCGCAACAGGGCGGCCTCACCGGCGCTGCGATTCTTGAGCACCTTCGAACCGCTGCTCAGGCCGGTCATCATCTGCCGGCCGCGCCGCTTCGCCTGTTCGCTGCCCTTGCGGACGCCGCCACCACTCGGCGGGCGCAAATCGTAGTCCGGCGGCACCGTGAGCGGTGGATTTCTTACCGCCGCCAGTTCCTGCTCGGGCGCGGGGGTCAGCATATTGACGATATCCTGGGCGGAACCGCAGCCGCCAAGAGCCAGCGCGAGCACCACCAGAACCGGTATCCCTGTGTATTTCATCCTGCGCCCCTTCTACTCCCCCTCCCCGCCTATTTACGCGATTCGGGGCTATTAAACAAGGCGTCGTAGAGCAACGCCAAGACCCCCAAGGTGATCGCGGAATCGGCCAGATTGAACGCCGGAAAATGATAGCCCAGGGCATGAAAATCGAGGAAATCAGCTACCGCCTTCTGGTCCCTGAAGATACGGTCGATGACGTTGCCCACCGCGCCGCCGATGATGAGCCCGATCGCCACCGCGACGAGGCGATGGCGGACCCGGTATAGCCAGAGGATCAGCGCCAGCACGATCACGAGTGCGATGGCCGAAAGACCCCAGGCGATATAGCGCGAACCCGAATTGAACATGCCGAAGCTGACGCCCCGGTTCCACACCAGCACCAGGTTGAAGAATGGGGTCACTTCGATGAAGCGGGGCGGGTCCATGACCCGGGCGACGATGATCCATTTGCTCGCCTGGTCGAGGACGGCAACGGCCAGCGCAAGGCCGAGGCCCAGGCGCAACATGGATCCGGCTGGGGCCATAGCACTACCGTCCCCGGCGCCAACTCCCCCCGCCGGGCTCCCAGCGGGGGGAATTCGATCATTCGGCGGCGTTTTTGAAGTGCTCGACGGCATCGGCACAGCGCCCACAGATCCCCGGCCAGTCGGAATTCGCGCCAACCTCCGGCAGCACCTTGAAGCAACGCACGCATTTCTCGCCATCGGCCGTGCCCGGGACCACCGCCACGCCCGGCGAGTCCTCGATCGTGAAGGCGCCGGCCGGCGGCGCGTCGGTGACGAGGGTGGCGTCCGACGTGATGGCGATCTCGGCGAGATCGACGCTCCGCATGGCCGCGACATGCTCGGGTTGGGCGTAAACCACCGGATTGGCCTGCAGGCTCGATCCGATGCGTTTTTCCGCCCGCTCGACCTCGAGCGCGCCGGTTACGACGCGGCGCAGCGCGCGCACCTTGTCCCATTTCGCGGCTAGCGCTTCGTCGCGCCAGCTTTCCGGAATATCGGGGAACAGGCGAAGATGGACGCTCTCCGCCGCCTGCTGGCCCGTTGGATCGCCCTCGCCGTGGCGCGTCAGCCACGCCTCTTCGGCGGTGAAGCACAGTACCGGGGCGAGCCAGGCGGTGAGGCAGGAAAAGAGGGTGTCCATCACCGTCCGCGCGGCGCGCCGGCGCGGGTCGTCGGCGCGGTCGCAATAAAGCGCGTCCTTGCGGATGTCGAAATAGAAGGCCGACAGATCGATCGCGCAGAACGCATGCAACGCCGCATAGAACACGTGAAAATCGTAATCGTGGCAGGTTTTGCGCAGGCGCCGGTCGATCTCGTGCAGCCGGTGCAGGACCCAGCGCTCGAGCTCGGGCATCTCGGCCACGTCCACGCGTTCGCTGTCGTCGAAGCCCGCGAGATTGCCGATCAGGAACCTCAGCGTGTTGCGCAGCCGGCGATACATGTCGACCTGGTGCTTGAGGATATCGGGTCCGATGCGCAAATCCTCGGTATAGTCCGAGGCCATCACCCAGAGCCGCAAAATATCCGCGCCGCTCCGCTTCACCACGTCCTGGGGCGAGACAGTGTTACCCAGCGCTTTGGACATTTTGCGCCCGTCCTCGGCCATGACGAAGCCGTGGGTCAGTACCGACTCGTAGGGCGCCCTTCCGCGCGTGCCGCAGGACTCCAGAAGCGAGGAATGGAACCAGCCGCGATGCTGGTCCGAGCCTTCGAGGTAAAGCGAAGCCGGCCATTGCAACTCGGGCCGCTCTTCGAGCACGAATGCGTGGGTCGAGCCGGAATCGAACCAGACGTCGAGGATATCGCCGATCTTCTCCCACTCTTCCGGATCGTAGGCGTCGCCCAGGAACCTGGCCGTGGCGCCGTCCGCGAACCAGGCGTCGGCGCCTTCCCGCCGGAACGCTTCGAGGATTCGCGCGTTGACTTCGGGATCGACCAGGATTGTCCCGTCCTTCCGCTTGACGAAAACCGTGATCGGCACGCCCCAGGCGCGTTGGCGCGAGATCACCCAGTCGGGTCGCAGCTCGATCATGCCGCGCAAGCGGTTCTTGCCGCTGGCCGGCACGAAGCGGGTTTCGTCGATAGCCGCGAGCGCCTTCGCTCTGAGACCGTCGGCGCCTTTTTCGTCGCCCATGGTGATGAACCATTGCGGCGTGTTGCGGAAGATCAGCGGCGCCTTCGACCGCCAGGAATGCGGATACTGATGGGTCAGGCGTCCGCGGGCAATCAGGGCGCCGGCGGTGACCAGCATCTCGATCACGGCGGCGTTCGCGTCGGCTTCCTTACCGCGATCGTCGTAGATGCGCTTGCCGGCAAGGAGTGGCACGTGGTCGTAATATTCGCCCGCCTCGCCCACCGTGTGCGGCACCTCGGTCAGCCCTACCTTCGCAAAGACCGCCCGGTTCTCGACGAAACTGTTGTAGTCGTCGGCGCCGTGTCCGGGCGCCGTGTGCACGAACCCGGTGCCCTGTTCGTCGGTTACGTAGCCAGCCGGCAGGACCGGCACGTCGTAGTCCCAATAGCCGTCGCCGCCGGCGATTTGCCGGAGCGGATGGGCGCAAAGGCTGATCCTGGACGGATCGACGCCGCGCAGGCGCGTGTACCCCTCGACCCGCGCCGCCTGCATCACCGATTCGACAAGGGTGTCGGCGATGATCAATTGTTCGCCGGGCGCCGCCCAATTGCCCTCGGGCGCCTTCGTGATTTCGTACAGCCCGTATTCGATTTCGGTCGAATAGGCGATCGCGCGGTTGGCCGGGATGGTCCAGGGGGTCGTCGTCCAGATCAGAACCTCCGCGCCGGACAGATCGTCACCGGCTTCGACGACCGGGAACTTGACCCAAATCGTGTTAGAGACGTGGTCCTCGTATTCGACCTCGGCCTCCGCCAAAGCGGTCTTTTCGACCACCGACCACATCACCGGCTTCGAGCCGCGATAGAGCTGGCCGCTCTCGGCGAATTTCATCAATTCGGCGGCGATTTGCGCCTCGGCCGCGTAGGCCATGGTGGTGTACGGATTCTCCCAGTCGCCGATGACGCCTAGGCGCTGAAATTCCTCGCGCTGAACGGCGATCCATTTGTCGGCGAACTCGCGGCATTCACGCCTGAAATCGGCGACCGGCACGTCGTCCTTGTTCTTGCCTTCCTTGCGGTATTGCTCCTCGATCTTCCACTCGATGGGCAGGCCGTGGCAATCCCAGCCGGGGACGTAGTTGGCGTCCTTGCCCAGCATCTGCTGCGAGCGGTTGATCACGTCCTTGAGAATCTTGTTCAACGCGGTGCCGAGATGCAAATGGCCGTTGGCGTAGGGCGGACCGTCATGCAGGATGAATTTCTCGCGCCCCTTGGACTGCTCGCGCAGGCGCTGGAACAGGTTCATCTTTTCCCAGCGCGCGAGGAAATCGGGCTCGCGGTTCGGCAGGTTCGCCTTCATGGCGAACGCGCTCTTCGGCAGAAAGACAGTGGATTTGTAGTCGACGCTCATCGTGGCATTCGTTCTCTTGGCTAACTCCGTAAGGCGCTATTTGGCGGCAGTGGCACGCGCCCGCGCGGCATCCTCGGCGATTTGTGCCCGCAAAGCCTCGATCCCGTCAAACTTCTTTTCCGGCCGCAAATGCTCGACCAGCGCCACGCGCAAATGCTTGCCGTAAATATCCTCGGAAAAATCGAAGATATTGACCTCGAGCACCAGCCCGTCGCCGCCAAAGGTCGGGCGGTGGCCAAGATTGGCGACGCCGTCGTACCACGCCGTCTCGGTGCCCGTCTCGCCCGCGCGGTCGAGGCCGGCCCGAACCGCGTAAACGCCGGTCGCCGGCCGCAAATATTCGTCGAGGCCGATATTGGCGGTTGGAAAGCCGATTGTGTGCCCGCGCCGGTCGCCGGCCTCCACCCTGCCCTCGATCTCCCAGGGCCGGCCGAGAAGCACGGCCGCGTCCCCCGGCTTGCCGTCCCGCAGGAGCTGGCGGATGCGGGTCGAGGAATAGACGGTACCGTCCGGGCCCGACGCCGCCGGCACCACGGTGACATCGAAGCCGTGCGAATCGGCCACCTTTTTCAGAAATCCGGCGGTGCCCCGCCGGCCGTGGCCGAACACGAAGTCCTCGCCCACTACCACGTGGCACGCGCCCAGGCCGTCAACCAGGGTCTCCTCGACAAAGGTCTCGGCCGAGCGCCGTGAGAACTCCATGTCGAAATGCAGAACGAAAAGCAGGTCGATACCAAGCGTCTCGATCCGCCGCGCCTTTGAGCGGAAGGGCGTTAGCCGGAACGGCGCGGTATCGGGCTGGAACACGGCGCGTGGATGGGGTTCGAACGTAAGCGCCGCGGCGGGCGCCCCGAGCTCGGCCGCGCACGACACGGCGGCGCCGATCACCGCGCGGTGGCCGTTGTGGACGCCGTCGAAATTGCCGATCGCGACAACGCCGCCGCGGTCCGAGGCGTCGAGGCCCGTAGTGTGTCGAAATACCCGCATCGCTTGACGACGTTCCCGCTGCGCAAAACCCGCCACAAGGTACCGATAAGCGCCCGGCGAGCAAGAGCCTTGCCCCGATAATCGTTATTTCTTCCGATCGGCGCGGGCCGGCACCTTGGCCAGGCACTCGCCCTCGAGCACCACCTCATCCCCGACCGTGCAGACGGTGTCCATCATCACGCGCTCTTTTTCGCGGTCGATGTCCTTGATGGTGACCCGCGCGACCACCGTGTTGCCGGCCCGCACCGGCGCCGACCAGCGGATGGTTTGGCTCATATAGATGCAGCCTGGGCCCGGCAGCTTGGTGCCGATGACCGCGGAAATGAAGCTTGCGGTCAGCATGCCGTGGGCGACCCGGCCCTCGAAACGCGTGCCGTCGGCGAACTCGCTATTCAGATGCAGCGGGTTGGTATCGCCCGATATGCCGGCGAACAACACGATGTCGGCGTCGGTAACGGTCTTGGCATAGACCGCCGTCATGCCGAGATCGAGGTCTTCGAGATAATATCCGTGCAGCTCGTCATCGATGTCGACGTTGGCGAGAGCGGCGGCGGACATGTCGGTCTTCGACACTGGAGGCTTGGCGGCGCCATCGGGGCCCATGGGCGGGTCCTCCATTGATGCAATGCAATAAATTGTGCGGCGCACTATAACGGGGCGCCGGAGGCACGACAAGGCGGGCCGCCCGTGAACGCGGCGCCGGGCTAGTTCTCCGTGATCCGTGATTTTTCCCGAACGATCTTCCACCCCTCGCCGGAGCGCCATTCAATGGTCATGGCGTAGGCCCGGCTGGCAATACGGGGGACGAAATGGAACTCCGACGTGATCTTGAAGCGGCGCCCATTGCGGTAAACCTTGATATTCTCGTACTCCACCACGTATCCGAGCTGCCGCGCGCCCACGAGTCCGTCGGCGACCGCGACCCTCACGTCGCCGTCGTGGAGGACGAGGTCCCGAACCCCGCCGTCGCTGTCGACGATCCTGGCCTCGGAGACCGCGTCGTCCGCGTAATATTGCACCACCGACTCGTCGTACCGGTTGGCGGCGTCGGTGACCGCCTTGAAGAACCGCAGCGCCTCTTTCGCCGTGTCGGCGCGCGCCGGGACGGCGGCCACGCCGGCGGCCGCGACGGCGGTCGCGACGACCAGAAGCAGATATCGCGCGAATATGCGCATGATCCTTCCCGACTTGGCTTGGCGGCGGGAGGCGGCGGTCGCCGCCGTCCGGCCGAGCCGCGGACACGAAGCGGATACGAATATGCGCCGGCAGAGGTTAGCAACCCGTTACCCGGGGCGGCGTCATGGGATCGATCGGCACCCGGCCGGCGAGGCCGAGCCGTTGTTCGAAGGCGCCGGCGGCGGCGATCAACTCGGCCTCGCCGCGCGGCCGGCCGACGATCTGCAAGCCCACGGGCAGGCCGTCCTCGGTGAAACCGCACGGAATCGACATGGCCGGACACCCGGTCAGGGTGATCGCGTAGGTGATCATCATCCAGTCGACGTAATTGTCGAATTTGCGCCCCGCCGCCTCTTCGACATAGCGTACGTCGACATCGAAGGGGGGGACGATTACCGCCGGCGTCGTCAGCAGGTCGTATTCCCCCTGGAAATCCGCCATGCGCCCGCACAGGGCGCCGCGCGCGCGCTCGGCGCGGCCGATGTCGTCAGCCGAAAGCGCCTGCCCCTTTTCGATGTTCCAGACGATCTCGGGCTTGAGCGCCTCGCGGTGATCTTCGAGCAGCGGCCCCATGGCGGCGGCATAGCGCGCGGCGCGCAAGGTCTGGAATATCTCGGGCGCGTCGGCGAGATCGGGCGCTGCCTCCTCGACCCGCGCGCCGAGGTCGGCGAAGCCGAACGCCGCCGCGCGGCAGATCGCGTCTACCTCCGGCTCGACCGGGAAAGCGCCGGCGCCGTAGGCGATGCGCGCCGCAGGCGTGGGCGCCTCGGCCGACGCCAGAAACGGCCGCGCCGGCGCCGGCAGCGCCAGCGGGTCGCGCCGATCGGCGCCGGCCATGGCGTCGAGCATGAGCGCGAGATCGCCGACGTTCCGCGCCATCGGCCCGGCGACCCCGAGCGTGTCGAACGGCAACATGGTGCCGGAGCGCGCCACCCGGCCGGGGCTGGGGCGCAGCCCGACGACCGAGCAGAAGCTGGCCGGGATGCGTAGGCTGCCGCCAAGGTCCGAACCGGTCGCCAGCCACGACTGCCCCACCGCCCATGCCACCGCCGAGCCGCCCGAGGAACCGCCGCAGGTAAGCGCCGTGTTCCAGGGGTTGCGCGACTTGCCGAAGACCTCGTTGAAGGTGTTGGCTCCGGCGCCGAACTCCGGCGTGTTGGACTTGCCGAGCACGATCGCGCCGTTGCGCTCGAGGCGCTCGACCAAAATGTCCGAGGTCTCGGGGACGTGGTCGGCGAAGATGGTCGAGCCATAGGTGGTGCGCACGCCGGCGACGTCGGTCAAATCCTTGATCACCACCGGCAGGCCGGCGAGCCAGGCGCCTCCCGCCGCCGCGCCGCCATCCCCCGCCGCCATAATCTCCCGCGCCCGCCGCCGGGCGCGGTCCGCGCACAATGTGGGCACGGCCGCCAACGCGGCGTCGGTGGCCTCGATACGCGCCAGCGCCGCGTCAACGAGGTCGAGCGGCGTGACCTCGCCGCGCGCAAGCAGCGCCACCGCCTCGCGCGCCGTCAGCCGAATCAACTCCCGTCCGTCCATGCGCTGGTCCATCGCGATGGGGCCGCGCGCCCCCGGGGGGCGGCCACTATACAGCCAACCGGCGCGCCGCGGGCAACCATGCCCCACGCCGCTATTGACCCGGCGGCGGGGCGTTGGTGTAGCTTGGTTCGATCATGGCCCTGGATCGCAGCCGCAGCCCGATTTCACGCGCCGCGCTGGCGCTGGCCGTCCTGGCGGCGGCCTGCGCGCCGAACGCCACGGCCGGGGCGGCGGAGGTCCGCGTCGTTGGGAGCGCGCGGGTCATAGACGGGATGACGCTCGAAATCGCGGGGATCACCGTTCGATTGTACGGTATCGACGCACCCGATTTGGAGCAGACCTGCGAGCGCCGGGGGCGGACGATCCCCTGCGGCAACGTCTCGCGCACCGCGTTGATGGATCTGGTCGCCGGCGCCCAAGTGACCTGCAAACCGGTCAAGGGCAGGCGTACCGCGAACAATCCAGAAAATCGCCCTTCTGGCGACCCGGTGGTCGCGACCTGCTCGGCGGGCGGGTTCGACATCGGCGCGAACATGGTGCACACCGGCTGGGCGCTGGCCGACCCGAAGACCGCGCCGCGCCGCTATCGGACGACCGGGACGAAGGCACGGGCGCGTAAGGTTGGCCTGTGGCGCCTGAAATTCGAATTTCCGTGGGATTGGCGCGCCAAAGGAAGGGCGGGACCGGCCAAGAGCGAGATTTGCGTGCGCGGGCGGCTCACGGACGAAGGTGCCGAATGCCCGGCATTGCGTGACGCGCACGGCGTGCTCTACACCGTCGCCAAACGGAACATCGGACGCCGCCCAGGGCAGGATATCTGTGTCTGCGGCCGCGTGGCTCAGATGTCGTTCTGCATGCAGGGAAAGACGCTGATACCGAGCCGTATCGGCCCGGCTTCGGATTGCCCGTGATGGCGGACGCCGCGCGTTACTGGCCCTAGTGGCAAGAATCCAACATATCGGGTGACGGGCGGGTACGCCGCTTGACATGGGGCGGCTTCGTCAGGATGATGATCTCAACCAAATGCATGATGTTCAGCGAGGTTGGGGAACCTATAATCGACGAGGTTAAGGGTTTCTTAAGATGCATCGGAAGCCCTTGAAATTGTTGGGTTGCTTACGTTGCCGGCGGCTTGCCGGGCAGCCGGATCGGCGGTCCGGTGCGGCACGCGACAGATGCATTATGGCGGATCGGGCAAGGCCCACCGTGGGAACGAGGCGTTAAGCCGTGGGCAGGAGCATCGACCCCCGACACCAGGGTAGGGCGAAGGCCCGGATACCGATAGGGATGTAAAGATATGTGGAAGAAGGGCTTTGTGATTCTTCTCGGCGCGGCTTTCGCAACTCTGTGGGCGGCGCCATCGTCGGCGGCCGGTATCGGCAAGGTAAAGCTAGTAAAGGAATGGGCCTATGAACGGCTCATGCCGAAGCAATGGGACGATTTGTTCATCGAGGACGAGGTGTTCTCCAACCAGCGCATTCGCACGCCACCGGACGCGGCGGTCCACGTTCACTTCAACGACGGTGCCGATTTCCGAGTCGGCGCCAACAGCGAATTGGTGCTCGACAAATACGTGTATGACCCAGCGAAAGGCACCGGCAAGATTGTCGCCACACTGGGCAAGGGCGTCTTTCGTTTCATCACCGGCAAGATCAAGGATTACGAAATTCGCACGCCATCCGCGACCATTGGCGTTCGCGGCACGGATTTCATTGTCGCGGTGCTCATCAGCAGCACGTTGATGCAGGTCAACTCGGGTTCTACGACGATGACGCCCTGTAGCACCGGGCCGGCGCGCCGCTTCGAATGCGTACCATCGGCCAGAGCCATTTTGGTGGTTGGCGAGACCGCTGGCGTGATAGTCGGCGACAACTTCGTCTCGCCGGGAGGCACCATCCCGCCGGATTCCGGGCTCGACGACGATGGTGGGCTGGCGGGTCTCACTCCGGGGGCCGGCGGACCAGGGCGATTCAACACGTCGTTTGGCGGCGGTCCCCAGGAGTTTGTCGACTGCACGGACACCGACCCGGTGTGCAACACCATTCAATCGCCCGGCGTCGTCAGCAACGACAAAGACGTCCAATAATAGCGGAGCCGGGCCGGGACCTTCGCGGACGGGCGCGGCGCCTCATTTCATCGGCGCGCCGAGTTGATTCTCGCAGTAATCGTAGAATTCATCGAGACGGCCGCCGGCAAGGCCGCGACAGAGTTTGATCGCCTGCCGCGCGGATTCGCCGTCGCCGCCGCGCCGTGCCGCCAGCCGTTCCAGATTGCGTGATTTCAGCGCGGCGAATTCCGCCGTCGCGGCCATCTTCTCATCGCCGAGAAGCGCGAAAATCCGCACCGGCCGTGTCTTTCCCTTGACCTGTACGGTATCGAGTTCGAGCGTCGCAAGGTGCGGCACCTGTTTCTCGGTATTCTCGCCAAGAATGATATCGACTCTATAGGACTTGGTCTCGCCTTCGAGCCGCGAGGCGAGATTGACGTCGTCGCCCAACACCGAATAATCGAAGCGCTGGTCCGACCCCATATTGCCGACACAGCACATTCCCGTGTTGAGCCCAACCCCGACATTGACCGGGATATGTTCCCTGCCCTCGGCTTCGGCCGCCGCGCGCCAGCCCCGATTGAGTTTCCCCAGCTTGACCATCATGGCCAGCGCCGCGCGGCAGGCATGGTCGGCGTGGTCCGGATCGTCCAGCGGCGCGTTCCAGAACGCCATGATGCAATCGCCCATATACTTGTCGATGGTGCCGCGGGCACCCAGGATGATGTCGGTCATCGGAGTCAAGAACCGGTTGATGAAGGTGGTGAGCCCGATGGCGTCGAACTGTTCCGAGATGGTCGTAAAACCGCGGATGTCGCAGAACAGCAGGGTCATGTCTCGCATCTCGCCGCCCAGGGTAAGGCGCTCGGGGTGATCGGCGAGTTGCTCGACCAGCGCCGGCGACATATAGCGGCTGAAGGCGCCGCGCACCTGGCGCCGTTCGGTCTCGCTTCGCAGATAGACGATGACCGTCTCGAACAGGAATACCAGGATGACGGCAATCGACGGATAGACCGGGTCGACCAGCCAGCCGAACCGGTCGTAGGCGATCCACGACGCGGCCAGGACTCCGCCGACGAAGGCGGCCCCCAGCGCGCCGCTCCACACCGCGCCGATGCGTGGCAGAAGCAGGATAAGCCCAAGCCCCAGCAGCAGCATGTAGGCGATCTCGACTCCGTCGATGAAGTCCGGACGTTCGAGATAGTCGCCGATGACGATCTGCTCCAGAACCTGGGCGTGTACCTCGACCCCGGGGATCGCGGGCTCTAGCGGTGTCGCGCGCAGATCGAGGAGCCCCGCGGCGCTGGTGCCGACAAAGAGAATGCGGCCGGCCACGCGCTCCGGATCGAAATCGGGTTCGAGCACCTGCCAGGCCGGAATGTAACGCCCCGGCGCGGACTTCGTGAAGCGCACGATCACCTGCCCGTTGGGGTTCGTCGGCACCTCGTACTGGCCGATGCGGATATTGTTCATGCCGGTATGTTCGCCGAACGCGGTCTCGCCGCTGGCGCCGGACGACTTGATGACGTAGGTGCCCGCGTCCTGAGCGATCCGGAGAGCTTCGGCCGCCAGCCCGGGATAAAGCTGCTCGCCGATGCGAAACACCAGCGGTATGCGGCGCACCACGCTGTCCCGGTCGGGCGACCAGTTGAGCGCGCCGTTACCCATCGCCGCCTGCTCTATGGATGGCAGATTGGCGACGGCGCCGTCGAATGACGGCATGAACGGCCGGGGGTCGTCGCCGGCCGTCGCAAACGTCCCTCTTGCCAGCGGCGGGCGGGCGCCCGGTTTATTTACCAGAACGAACCCCGTTGCAACCCGCGACCGGGAAATCGCGCCGGCGAAAATCTTGTCATGCGACGGCAGGTTCGCGACGCGCCCGCGCAAGGCGTCGAGTTCGGGAGATTCCGGCCACAGCGACAGCACGTTCTCCGGTGAAGAGCGGTCGGGATCGGCGAATACCACATCGAAGGCGATCGCGGGCGCGCCCATCGCGGTGAGCCGTTCGACCAGCCGCGCAAGGAGCGTGCGCGGCCACGGCCACTGGCCGAGACGGGCAAGCGATTCGTCGTCGATGTCGATAATGCGGACCGGCAGGTCGGGATCATAGACGCGCGGCGCGATGCGCTGATAGGCGTCGAAGGTCTGCAGCCGGGCATGCTGGATCGGCGTCGGGTCGATCACGCGCGACGCCAGCGCCAACAGCAGCACGAGATAGGGAATGGAGCCCACGAGCCGATGCTTCATCGCGCCATCGTAGGGGAGGCGCGCGGTTGGCTCTAGTACTCACTCGCAAAAATCGGATGCGGGCGACGCGCGGAAGCGCCAGCCGACGCAAGCAGCCTACTCGTACATCGCGGGGATCAGCGTACCGTGGGGGTCAGCACATTTGCTCGCCGACTTCCCAGTCCTTGTCATTTTCGCTGGGCTCGTCGAGGGGTGCCGGCACGACGTCACCCGGCGCCGCGGCGGCGCCGGCAAGCGGCAGCGAAGTCAACGCGGCCAAGGCTAGGAGAGCGACCAGTCCAAGCAGTAGATTTACTTTCATTATCAGGCCTCGCTCGGAGTAAAAATGACTGCCACTCAATAGCTTAGGTGAATTCGGCTGGCGGGGCCAATAAACTTTACGTGAATGCCGGGAGACCGCAGAATTCGTCGATTTGCGCGGGGAATGCTCCCCGACCGTCAGCGCCAATCGTCGACGGTCGGACGCAAATCAGTACCGAACGATGCTAGTGCGACGGATGGCCGTCCTTATCGACGGTCCAGGTATAGCCGCCGCGCAACAGGGCGTTGAGATCGGCTTCGGGCGCCTTTGCCTTGGCCTCGGCGGCCTGCGCGACCACCGCATCCTCGTAAGTCGGCGCCGGATTGCAAAACAGCACGCCGACCGCCATCGGGAATGTCGGCGGCCGCATGCCCGCGAGCAGCATCGCCATCGTCCGGTTGGTCTCGTCATGAACCATGATGTCGCCCTCGGTCACCCCGTCTTTGCCGATGGTCACCACTTCGAGGAACGTCTGGTTGGGCAGGAGCCGCAGCCCCTTGTCGCCGTCCTTGCCAAAGATCAGCGGTTTACCGTGTTCGACATGAATTTGCATGTCGGCGGCGTGCGTCTTGTCGGTCACCTGGTCGAAGATACCGTCGTTATAGACGATGCAGTTTTGCAGGATTTCGACGAAAGACGCGCCCTTGTGCTCGTGCGCGCGCACCAGAACGCCGGGCAGTTGCTTTAGCAGGGTATCGATCGAACGGGCGACGAAGCGCGCCCCGGCGCCGAGCGCGAAGAGCGTCGGCGAGACGGCGTTGTCGACCGAGCCCATGGGCGTCGACGGCGAGCGCGTACCGACCCGCGAGGTCGGCGAGTACTGGCCCTTGGTTAATCCATAGATCTCGTTATTGAACAGCAGGTACTGCAGATTGACGTTGCGGCGCAGCACGTGCAGCAGGTGATTGCCGCCGATCGAAAGCGAATCGCCGTCGCCCGAAATTACCCAGACATCGAGCTCGGGGTTGGCCAGCTTGATCCCGGTGGCGACGGCCGGCGCGCGTCCGTGGATGGTATGGAATCCGTAGGTCGAGACGTAATAGGGAAAGCGCGCGGCGCAGCCGATGCCCGAGACGAACACCGTATTCGATGGGTCGGATTCGATATCGGAAAGCGCGCGCTGTACCGACCGCAGGATGGCGTAGTCGCCGCAACCGGGGCACCAGCGCACCTCCTGGTCCGACGCGTAGTCCTTGGGGGCAAGCTTTTCCGGGGGCGTTACGACGTTCATACTAGTTCTCCAATCGCTCGCGAATCGCCGCCTCGATCTCGGCGATCTTGAAGGGCTGGCCGTTCACTTTGTTGAGGCCCTCGGCCGGCACCAGATACTCGGCGCGCAGCACGGTCACCAGTTGGCCGTTGTTCATCTCTGGGATCAGGACCTTGTCGAAACCCGCCAGCAGATCGCCAAGGTTTCGCGGCATCGGCCAGATGTGCCGCAGATGGATATGCGAGACATCGAGCCCTGCCTTCCGCATATTGCCGACGGCGCGGTTGATCGGGCCGTAAGTCGAGCCCCAGCCAACCACGGCGAGTTTGCCGCGCGCCTCGCCGAGTTCGACCGCCTGTTCGGAAATGTCGTCGGCGATGCCGTCGATCTTGGCGGCACGGGTGTCGGTCATGCGTTGGTGATTGGCCGGGTCGTAAGAAATATTGCCACTGTCGTAGTCACGCTCGATGCCGCCGATGCGGTGCTCCAGGCCCGGCGTTCCCGGCACCGCCCAGACACGGCCCAATGTCTTCTCGTCCCGCAGGAACGGGTGGAAGCCCTCGGGGTCGGTATGGAAAGTCACCGGGAACGGCTCCAATGCGTCGGCGTCGGGTATCAGCCAGGGCTCCGACGCGTTGGCGGTGTAGCCATCGGTCAGCAGCATCACCGGCGTCATGTATTTGACGGCAATTCGCACGGCCTCGATCGCCACCTCGAAACAGTCGGTCGGCGAGCGGCTGGCGAGTACCGCCAGCGGCGCGTCGGCGTTGCGGCCGTAGACCGCCTGGAACAGGTCCGACTGCTCCGTTTTGGTCGGCAGGCCGGTCGAGGGACCGCCGCGCTGCGAGTTCACCACGACCAGCGGCAACTCCGTGGCGATGGCGAGGCCGATGGCCTCGGTCTTGAGCGCGATGCCGGGGCCGGAGCTGGAGGTCACGCCGAGCGACCCGGCGTAGGAAAAACCGATCGCGGCGCATACCGCGGCCATCTCGTCCTCGGCCTGGAACGTGGTCACGTCGAATTGCTTGAGCCGCGCCAGCACGTGCAACAGCCCCGAGGCCGGGGTGATGGGATAGGAAGCGAAACCAAGTTTGAGATTAGCCAGCTTGGCCCCGGCGACGAGCCCCCAAGCCAGAGCCTCGGTGCCCGTGACGGTGCGGTAGAGGCCGGGCTGGATGCGCGCCGGCACCACCGTGAAGGCGTGCAACCCGTCCATCATCTCAGATGTTTCGCCGAAGGCGTGGCCGGCGTTGACGGCGGCGCTGTTGGCCTTGGCAATATCGGGCCGGCCCGCAAACTTTTCGGCCAGCCAGTCCGTGGTCGCCTCGCGTTCGCGTCCGTAGAGCCAATAGACCAGGCCGAGCGTCCACATGTTCTTGCACCTGAGCGCTTCTTTCTGCGACAGGCCGAACTCCTTGACCGCCTCGAGCGTCATCTTGGAAATGTCGATGGCGATGAGCTGGTACCGGCCCAGCGAATGGTCCTCGAGCGGGTTGCTCTCGTAGCCCGCCTTGCGCAGGTTGCGGTCGGTGAAGGCACCCGCGTCGGCGATGATCAGCCCGTCGGACTTGAGGTCGTCCAAATTGACCGTAAGCGCCGCCGGGTTGAGCGCGACCAGCACGTCCGGCGCGTCGCCCGAAGTCTTGATGTCGTGCGTGCCGAAATGAATCTGGAATGCCGAGACGCCATAAGTGGTCCCAGCGGGCGCACGGATTTCAGCCGGATAATCGGGAAACGTCGCCAGTTCGTTGCCGGCGAGCGCCGTGGTCTGGGTAAACTGGCCGCCGGTGATCTGTATGCCGTCGCCGGAATCTCCGGCGAAGCGGATGACAACGTCGTCCACCTCTTGGCGGGGCGCGTTCCTCTCCGCGACCCCGGTGCTGCCTTCCATGTCGGTCGATCCTCCGTGCCTTGCGCGGGCGGCTGGGCGCCACCTTTGCCCTGAGTATGTCCGCCCGTTTGGCCGATGTCACGAACTACGGCGCGCTCCACCGATCAAGCCATCGTCAGGCAAATTCGCGCCCGGATGCCGCGTCGCCTCGCCCGAATTTCCATACATAGGCGGATTCGTCTCGGATTAAACCATGGACGTGAGAGGGCTATTCTGGGCCCATGAAGTTAACCAAGCCCGCGCCACGAAGGCGGCAGGTTCGGCCGACCCGCGTGGGCGAATGGGTTTTATGCAATCCGATACGCGATGCCAACAAAAAACGCGGCGGCCCGCCCTATCTGTTCTTGAACTCGGGCTTGCGTTTCTCGACGAAGGCCGCCATGCCCTCCTTCTGGTCCTCGGTGGCGAAGGCCGAGTGGAACAGGCGGCGCTCGAACCGCACGCCCTCGGCCAGCGTGGTCTCGTAGGCGCGGTTCACCGACTCCTTGGCCATCATTGCCATGGGCAGCGACTTCCCGGCAATCGTCTGGGCCGTCTTGACCGCTTCGTCGACCAGGTCTTCGAGCGGCACGATGCGCGAGACCAGGCCGGCGCGCTCGGCCTCCTCGGCATCCATCATGCGCCCGGTGAGGATCATCTCCATGGCCTTCGACTTGCCGACCTGGCGGGTCAGGCGCTGGGTGCCGCCGGCGCCGGGAAAGACGCCGAGGTTGATCTCGGGCTGGCCGAACCTGGCGTTCTCGGCACACAGGATGAAATCGCAGGCCAGCGCCACCTCGCAACCGCCGCCCAGGGCGAAGCCCGCGACCGCGGCGATCACCGGCTTGCGGCAGGTGGAAACCCGGGTCCAGTTCACGGTGATGAAATCCTCCATATAGACGTCCATGTAGGACTTGGATTGCATCTCCTTGATGTCGGCCCCGGCGGCGAAGGCCTTTTCGTTGCCGGTGATGACCATGGCGCCGATGGCGCCGTCCGCCTCGAAGGCATCGAGGGCGCCGGCCAACTCGGCCATCAGCGCGCCGTTGAGCGCGTTCATCGCCTCGGGCCGGTTCAGGGTGATCAGGCCGACCGCGCCCCGCGTTTCCACCAGAATGTTCTCGTACGCCATGTGTTCACTCCCCCTTGGCGATGACGTTTGTCTTCCGCTTGGCTATTTCGCGGGCGACAGGAAAAACCGGGCGACCGTCTCGCCGCCCGCCGATTCGAGCTCCAGCCGCAAATTTTCGGACTCGCGCCGATAGGCGCCCGCGACCGGCCGCCAGCCCAGTTGCGGCAGCGTCTGGGCGTAGAACGCCCGGACCCGCGCCGCCGATACAGGCCCGGCGGCCACCGCTTCGACGATGCGGCCCGCCGGCGCGTCGAAGGCGACGCCTTCGCCCTCGACCAGCCGCAGCCCCGGCATCAGCGGCACGTCGCCCAGTTCCTCGATAAAGCCGGTGGCCGGCGTCTCGGCCCGCGCCGCCCCGGGGAACCGCCCGCCGGCCGGTGCAATCGCAGACCAGACCGCGACCGCCAGTAACCCCGCGAACGCGGCCCGGGCGAGCGGACGGATCGGCTTCATCGGCATGCCCGCCATCTCAGCGTTGCCGCTTGGCGCAAAAAAAGGTGGAGCGCCCGGACTGCGGAATGCGGCGGACGCCTTCGCCTGGGGCTGGCGCGCAATCGCAGCCCGGACAGGGTTCGCCCTCGCGGCCATAGACCGCCCAGCGGTGCTGGAAATAACCCAACTCGCCGCTCGGCCGCACATAATCGCGCAGGCTCGATCCGCCGGCGGCGATGGCCTCGGTCAGAACCGCGCGCACGGAGGCGGCCAGGCGCTCGGCCCGCCCGCGCTGCACAGTCGCCGCCTTGCGCCGGGGCGACAGGCCGGCGTGAAACAGCGCCTCGCAGGCATAGATGTTGCCAAGCCCGGCGACCACCTTCTGGTCCAGTAGCGCCGCCTTGATCGGCGTGTTCCGGCCCTTGAGCGCGGCGGCCAGCACCGGCCCGTTGAAGTCGTTCGAGAGCGGCTCGGGCCCGAGCCCGGCAAGCAGCCTGTGCCGGTCCAGCGCGGCTCGATCCGTCAAATCCATCATCCCGAACCGGCGCACGTCGTTGAAGCGCACCACCGGACCACTCTCGACGGTAAATATAACGTGGTCGTGGCGGCCGGGTGGAACGGGTTTGTCGTCGATGAAGAAGCGCCCCGACATGCCGAGATGGGCGATCAGCACGCCGCCATCGTCGAGATGGACGAGGATGTATTTGGCGCGCCGGGCGATGCGTTCGACCCGCCTGCCCTCCAGCCGCGCCGACAAATCGGGCGGCAACGGGAACCGCAGATCGGGCCGCCGCACCTCGACGCGCAGAAACCGGCGTCCCTCCAACGCGGGGGCGAGGCCGCGGCAAACGGTTTCGACTTCGGGCAACTCGGGCATGGCGCATACCCTACCGCGCCCGGCCGGCGGCGGCTATGGTCACGGGATTTCAAACAGCGTGGGAGCAAGGGGCATGAGCGAAGCAGGCTGGCACGGCACGGTTACCGGGGCGCTGGAGCGGCTGCCCGGGCCCGGCGGGGCGCGGTTCGTGGAGCTGTTCGAACACGGCACTCTGCTGGTCGAAATCTACGCGCCGCGCGGCCACGATCCGCAGCAACCGCACACCAGAGACGAGCTTTATGTCGTCGCCGCGGGCTCGGGCCAGTTCGTCAACGGCGAGACGCGCCACCCGTTCGGCCCCGGCGACGTGCTGTTCGTGCCCGC
>CBDVDY010000026.1:0-18526 GCA_965372875.1 uncultured Alphaproteobacteria bacterium
CCGCCCGACATGCTGTCGGCGCGCTGGCCCCGGCGCTCGGCGAGGACGGGAAAATAGTCGTAAATTTCGCCGGGAATCGCGGCGCCGCGCATCGTGCCGCCACGCCCGGGCTTGCCCAGCAGCCCCATGAGCAAATTTTCCTCGACGGTGAAGCCGGCGAATATCTCGCGCCCCTGGGGCACATAGGCCATGCCGAGATTGCTGATCTCGTAAGGCTTGAGGCCAATGGTCTCGCGCCCGTCGAATCGCACGCTGCCGGCGCTCGCCGGCAACAGCCCCATGAGCGCCCGCAGCAGCGTCGACTTGCCCATGCCGTTGCGCCCCAGGACCGCCATCACCGAGCCGCGGGAGACCTCAAGGTCGATGCCGGCGAGCACGCGGCTGCCGCCGTAGCCGGCAACCAGTCCCTCGACCTGCAATACAACGTCGCCGGATGCCGCGGCGCCGGAGGCCGCGTCGCCGCTGATCGGGCCGTCGGGCATCACGCCTTCCTGCCCAGGTAGAGCGCCCGCACCGTCGGATCGGCGCGTACTTCCTCGTACGATCCGCGGGTCAGGAACTGGCCCTTCATCATCACCGCGACCGGGCAGCCGAGCCGCCGCACGAAGCCGATGTCGTGCTCGATGGCGACGATGGCGATGCCGGTCTGGCGATGAACGCGCAGGATCAAATCGGCGGTCGCCTCGGTCTCGGCGATGGTCATGCCGGCGGTCGGCTCGTCGAGCAGCATGAGCCGCGGCTTGCTGGCCAGTAGCATGGCGATCTCGAGCCACTGCTTCTCGCCGTGCGCGAGCGCGCCGGCCGGCCATCCGGCCTTGTCCGCGAGGCGGGCGAGTTCGAGGAGGCCCAAAGCGTCGGCGCGCCCGCCGCCGAACAGCCCGCGAATGCCGCGCCGCCCGGCCTCGGCAAAAAGCGGCACGTCCAGATTCTCGCGCACCGTGAGGTCGGGATAGACCCCCGGCACCTGGAACTTCCGGCCGATGCCGAGGCGCGCGATCCGGAACGGCCTTAGCCCCGCGATCTCGCGCCCATCGAAGCGAATGCGGCCCGAGGTGGGCGCGAATTGCCCGGTGACCAGGTTAAAAAGCGTTGTCTTGCCGCAGCCGTTCGGCCCGATGATGCAGAGCAGCTCCCGCTCGGCCAACTCGAAGCTGAGGCCGGCGACGGCATGAATGCCGCCGAAGTCCTTGACCAGCCCCTCGACCGAGAGGAAACCGTTCACCGCCCGCTACGAGCCCTGCCCTAGGCGCAACCCGCCTCGGGCGCCAGCCTTCCCAGCGGCCGCACCGTCTCGAGCCCACCGCCTTCGGTCTTCGCCAAATACATGTTGAGCGAAACGTGGTGGTCCTTGGCGCCAATGTTGACCATTCCCGTGGGCGCCTCGACCGACAGTCCCGCCATGCCGTCGACCACCGCCTCGCGGTCAATCTTGCCGACCTTTTCCAGACCCGCCTTGAGCGCCAGCATCGAGACGTAGTGGGTCATCACATAGTGCGAAACCGTCACGTCCGAGCCCGCGTTCTTGCGAATCCGGGCGACGAAATCCTTGACCGCCGGCTCCGTGCTCGAGGAGACCAGCGGTACCGTGACCCACATGTTCTCGCCCTTGCCCTTGCCGAAAGCGCCGAGATAGGCCTCGGAAAAGCCCAGGAAAGCGATGGTGACGTCCTTCATAAGGCCGAAATCCTCGGCCTGCTTGATGAACGTGATGCCGTCGGCGCCGGGCAGCGCGAACAGCAACACCTTGGCGCCGCTGTCCTTGATGCGGCGGATCACCGGCGTGAACTCCTTGACGCCCCAGGGCGTGAACTCCTCGCCCACGCTTCTGCCGCCCAGTCCCTTGATGAGGCTCTTGGCGGTGCCGAACATCTTTTGCGGCCAAACATAGTCGGCGCCGAACATGTAATAGCTGTTGCCCGCGCTCGCGTTCATATGCGGCAGCAGCTTGGCCAGCTCCTGGTTGGGCACCGTGTTGAAGCTGAAGATGTAACGCCCGCACGCCCCGCCTTCGTAATTCGTGGCATAGAGGAGCGGCGTCTTCAAACGCGTAATCGTCGGCGCCATGGCGTCCCGCGCGTTCGAGGTAATCGGGCCGGAAATCGCGACCACTTCGTCCCGCCGGATGAGCTTGGCCGTGCGCTCGACCGAGGTCTTGGGATCGGTCTTGTTGTCCTCGTAGGACAGCTCCATGGGATTGCCCATGATGCCGCCCATGTCGTTGATCTCCCTTGCCGCAAGGTCGAGCCCCAGCTTCGCCTGATTGCCGAACAGCTCCAGCCCGCCGCTGAACGGCTGCACCACGCCAACCTTCACGACCTTCCGCGCCGCGATGGCGGGCAGACCCAGGTTCGACGCGGCCACGGCCGCGCCGGCGCCGAGGGTGGTTTTGACAAACGTTCTGCGAGTTGTCTTTTTCATGGCAAACCTCCCGTTCGGATCGTTATTTTCCGTCTTGCCCACGAGTGTGGCCCAGATATGCGGGTCCCGCAATCGCTTCGTCCAACGTGGGCACACCTCCCGCCGCGCCGCTTATCCGGTTCCCACGTAGCGCCCGAACAAGGGGCTCGCGACGGCACTCAATTCATATGTAAACAAACAATCGGCCTTGCCGTCAATCGGGTGTAGACTGATGACAGTTCAAGGAGTGGCAGATGACCGAGAAGACCGAAACACTGGATCGCGCGGCGGCGCCGAAGACCGGCGCGGATGAGGGTGCTTACCTGCTGGAAGAGCAGGTCGGCCACATTCTGCGCCGCGTCCACCAACGGGCCAGCGCCATATTCGCCGCCGGTACCGGGCCGTCCCAATTGACGCCCACGCAATTCGCGGCGCTGGTCAAGATCATGGACGAGGGTTCGGTCTCGCAAAACCAGTTGGGGCGGTTGACGGCGATGGATCCGGCGACCATGCAGGGAGTCGTCGGGCGGCTTCTCAATCGCGGGCTGGTCGCGCGCCGCGCCGATCCGGACGACCGCCGGCGGACGCTGTTTCGGCTTACCGAAGCGGGACGGCGGACGGTCGCCGAGGCGATCCCGAACGGCGCCAGGATCACCCGCGACACGCTGGCGCCACTGACCTCGGACGAGCGGAAGACCTTTCTGCGGCTGCTGAAAAAATTGCGCTAGACGTAGCGGAAATCTCGCCCTCCGCCCCGGAACCCCTGGGTTTCCGCAGCCTGTCTTGCCGCTCTCCGAGTCTTGCGGTCCCCGGCGGGGGCGCGTAATATCGTATGTGTACAAACAAATAAGACTGTGATTTTGGGACGCGACGCGGCCCGAAACCGCGTCCCGGACAGGGGCAATAATGGGGACCTACGTTCGTCCCGGCGACTTGGCCGACGCCCTTGAGGCGTTGCGCTCCGGTGCGCCCCAGATCATCGCCGGCGGCACCGATTACTATCCTGCGCGCGTGGGCCGTCCGCTCGAGGACGACGTCCTCGACATCACGGCGCTTGACGGGCTCCGCGGCATAGCTGTTCGCGGCGATCATTACCGGATCGGCGCTCTGGCGACCTGGACCGATCTGATCGACGCGCCGCTGCCGCCGGCCTTCGATGGGCTGGTGCTGGCGGCGCGCGAAATCGGCGGCGTGCAAATTCAAAACGCCGGCACCGTCTGTGGGAATATCTGCAACGCCTCCCCCGCGGCCGATGGCGTGCCGATCCTGCTGGTGCTGGACGCGGCGGTCGAGCTCTCGTCTTCCTCCGGCGCGCGTTCCGTGCCGGTCGCCGAGTTCATCACCGGAAACAGGACGACCGTCCGCCGCGCCGACGAACTGGTCACGGCGATTACCGTACCGAAGCCCGATTCCGGCGCGCGCGGCACATTCATGAAGCTGGGCGCGCGCAAATATCTGGTGATCTCCATCGTCATGGCGGCGGCCCTGATCGAGCCCGATGCCGATGGCAATGTCGCGGCCGCGCGGATCGCCGTCGGCGCCTGCTCGCCGGTGGCCATGCGCCTCGGCAAGCTCGAGACGGCGCTGCTGGGCCGGCCTTTCGACGGCGCGCTCGGAGACATTGTCCAGCCCGAACATTTCGAAATGCTGTCGCCGATCGACGATGTGCGCGCCGACGCCGCCTATCGCCGCGGCGCCGCGCTGATTGTCGTTCGCCGCGCGCTGAGCGAATTGGGGGCGGCGGCATGAGCGAGGCGCGGGCCAACGTCGCGGAGCCGGGCGACACCATTTCATTCTCGGTCAATGGCCGGGCGGTAGCGGTAGCTGTGCCGCCGATCAAGCGGCTTGCCGACGTGCTGCGCGACGATCTCGGTCTTACCGGCACCAAGATCGGCTGCAACGCCGGCGATTGCGGCGCCTGCACGGTGCTCCTGGACGGTCGGCAGGTCTGCGCCTGCATGGTGCCGGCGGGCCAGGCCGAAGGAAAGCATGTTCTCACCGTCGAAGGGTTGGCCGAAGCCGGCGCGCTCAACGATTTGCAGGCCGCTTTCCACCGGCATGGGGCGGCGCAGTGCGGCATCTGCACGCCGGCCATGCTGATGGCCGCGACCGACCTCTTGTCGCGCAATGCGACCCCCGGCCGAACCGAGGTGATGGACGCGCTGGGCGGCGTTTTGTGCCGCTGCACCGGCTACGTAAAGATCGTCGACGCGGTCATGGATGCGGGCGGCGCGCTTCATGCCGACGCGCCCCAGGCGGGCCGCGCGGTCGGCGCCCGCATCGCCAAGATCGACGGCGTCGGCAAACTCACGGGCGCCGAACGCTTTGGCGCCGACGACGTGCCGGCCGATGCCCTGTGGCTCCGCGCCGTGCGCTCGCCGCACGCCTCGGCCCGCTTCACAATCGGCGATCTGGCCCCGCTCATGGACCGGCACCGGGGATTGGTCCGCGTGCTGAGCGCCGCCGACGTGCCGATGAACGGCTTCGGCATCTATCCCGACATCAAGGACCAGCCGGTGCTGGCCCGAGATTTGGCGCGGTATCGCGGCGAGGCGGTGTTGGCCCTGGTCGGCCCGCGCGAGACGGTCGAGGGAATCGCCGACGGAGACCTGCCCATCGCCTTTGAGCCGCTCGATCCGGTTTTCGGCCTCGAGGCCGCGATGGCGGATCGCGCGCCGCTGGTACAGGCCGACAAGCCCGGCAATCTGCTGATCGACGGCGGTCTCCGGAAGGGTGCCACGGAATCCGGTTTTGCCGCCTGCGCCGCGATCGCCGAGGGCGACTTCGAAACCGCCTTCGTCGAGCACGCCTATATCGAGCCGGAAGCCGGCTGGGCCCGGCGATCGGGCGAGAGGATCGAGATTCATGTCTCGACCCAGGCGCCCTACATGGACCGGGACGAAATCGCCAACGTCCTGAAGATCGCGGCCGAGGACGTGCGCATCGTGCCGAGCGCCTGTGGCGGCGGTTTCGGCGGCAAGCTCGATCTTTCGTTGCAGCCGCTTATCGCCGTGGCGGCATGGCTTCTGGATCGGCCGGTGGCCTGCGTCTACCAGCGCCCGGAAAGCATGGCCGCCTCGACCAAACGTCATCCGGCGCGCATCCACGCGCGCTTCGGCTGCGGCGCCGACGGGCGGCTGCTGGCGGCCGAGATGGACGCCGTTTTCGACACCGGCGCGTACGCGTCGTGGGGGCCGACGGTGGCCGGCCGCGTGCCGATACACGCCAGCGGTCCCTACCTCATACCGAACGTCACCGCGCGGGGCCGCGCCTATTTCAGCAACGGGCCGCCCGCGGGCGCGTTCCGGGGCTTCGGCGTGCCGCAGGCGGCGATCGCGCACGAGACGCTGGTCGACGATCTGGCCGAACAATTGAACATCGATCGGCTGGAATTCCGGCTTGCCAACGCACTTAGCGTCGGAGACGTCACCGCCACCGGCCAAACGCTCGCGGCCAGCGCCGGACTTACCGCCTGCTTGGAGGCGCTGAAGCCCCGCTGGCACGCGGCGCTGGCCGAAGCCGCGTCGCTCAACGCGCGGGACGGCGTGGTGCGGCGCGGTGTCGGCATCGGCTGCATGTGGTACGGCATCGGCAACACCTCGATGAGCAACCCGTCGACTATGCGGGTCACCCTGGCGCGGGACGGGGCGCTCACGCTCTGGAACGGCGCGGTCGATATCGGCCAGGGCTCGAACACCATCCTGGCCCAGATTTGCGCGGACGGGATCGGCGTGCCGGTGGACCGGGTCGGCTTTGTCATGGGCGACACCGATTTGACCGCCGACGCCGGCAAGACTTCGGCCTCGCGCCAGACTTTCGTTTCGGGCAAGGCCGCGCAGCTCGCCGGCGAGGATTTGCGCAAGGAAATCCTGCGCCAGTTCAATGCCGGGCCGGACGCGAAGATCGAGCTCGAGGGATCCATCGTCGGCGTCAGCGAGAGCGGCGTGCGGCACGAGATCGACCTCGCCAAGCTGCCCGAGCAGGAGGACGGCGCGGTGCTGGCCGGCGAGGGTACGTTCGACCCGCCGACGTCGGCGCCCGACGAAAACGGCCAGGGCGTGCCCTACGCGACCTATGCCTTCGCCGCGCAGATCGCCGTGGTCGAGGTCGACACCGACCTTGGCACGACCAAGGTCAGGCAAATTTTCGCCGCCCACGACGTTGGCCGCGCGATCAACCCAACCCAGGTCGAAGGCCAGATCGAAGGCGGCATCGCCCAGGGATTGGGGTTGGCGCTTATGGAGGAATACCTTCCGGGACGGACCGAAAATTTGCACGATTATCTCATCCCGACCTTCGGCGACATGCCGGAGATCGAGATCATCATCGTCGAGGATCGCGAGCCGCTCGGCCCCTATGGCGCCAAGGGGGTGGGCGAGCCCGGCCTGGTGCCGACGGCGCCGGCGATCCTCGGCGCCATCCGGCACGCCGCCGGAATTCGCGTGACCCGGGTTCCGGCCCTGCCCCACCGCGTGCGGGCGGCGATCCTCGCCAAGGAGCAAAGCGATGGCTGAGAGCAAAACCAACGTCGTCAGATGCGACGCCTGCCCCGTGTTGTGCCGCATCCGGGACGGTAAGACCGGCGCCTGCGACCGTTACGCCAACGAAGGCGGCGTGCTGACCCGGACCGACCCGCTGCTGGTGGCGAAACGGTCGGACAAGATGGTGCCTTTCCTGGAAGGCAGCGAAAACTGGGACGGCGCGATGGTCGCCGATTCCGGAACCTTCGTCACCGGAATCGGCTCGGGCACGACCTATCCCGATTACAAGCCGGCGCCCTTCATCGTCGGCAGCGAGGTCGAAGGGGTCGACATGGTAACCGTCGTTTCGGAGGGCATATTCAGCTATTGCGGCGTCAAGGTGAAAATCGACACCGACCGCTATCTCGGGCCGGAACAGGCCGCCGTGATCTGCGAGGGCGAGCAGATCGGCCACGTCACCACCGCCGAATACGGCTCGCAGATGCTGGCGCTGGGCGGCGTCCGGCACTTCACCGGCGGCTCGAAGAGCGAAGGCGGCGTCACCTGCAAGGCGCTCCATGACCTCTGCAATCAGGAGCCCGTCGAGCTGCGGGTCGAGGGCGGCTCGGAGATCGTCGTCCAGGCCGGCCGCGCGCCTGTCGTAGACGGGGAGCGCGAGGAACGCATGCGCGTGGGCTGCGGCTCGGCCGCGCTGGGCATGTTCGCCAAGCAGTGGCACACGCTGGCCGACGAGGTAATCGTGGTCGACGACCACATCACCGGCGTGCTGACCGAGCACCAGGCGGGACGTTACCTCAATGTACCGCCGGCCGGCATCCGCATACGCGGCCGGCGCTCCACTCCTGGCCGCTACTTCCAGGTCGCCGAGCACGGCTCGGGCTGGGGCGGCACCGACATCTCCGATCCCACCGAAATCATCGAGAAAATCGACCCCAATAAAGCCTGGCCGGGCTTGCGGCTGTTGATGGTCTCGACCACCGGGGAAGACGCGGCGTGGTATGTGCTGGACGACGATCTCAAGCCGCAATTGGCCGAGATGCCCGATCCCGTTGTCAAGGCCGTCGACCGCATCGCCGAGAATTGCGAGCCGGCCTTGTGCTCGGTGCTGTTCATGGCCGGGGCCGGCGGTTCGCTGCGCGCCGGCGTGACGGAAAACCCGGTGCGGCTCACCCTTTCGGTCAAGGACGCGCTGACCCGCGTCACCTGCGGCGGCGCGCCCGTCTTTATCTGGCCGGGCGGCGGTATCACGCTCATGGTGGACGTAACCCGCATGCCCGACCGCTCCTTCGGATACGTGCCGACGCCGGCCCTGGTGGCGCCCATCGAATTCACGCTCAAGCGCGAGAGCTACGCGGAATTGGGCGGCTACGTGGATCGCATCCTGCCGCTCGAGAAGATTTTGGCCGAAGCGCGGTTTGCCACCACCGACTGGGACACGGCCAACCCCTGGCCGACATCCGGCGGGGCGGGCAGTCATCTTGGGAACGGCGCGTCATGAGCGGGCAAGCGCAGACAGCACTCATGCCCGACGGACGGCGGCTGCATTTGCAGCACGGGCCGATCGATATCGTCGCCCAGGCCTGGGGCGCGCCGGACGAGGTACGCCGCGCCTACGCCCAGGCGGCGGAGCGGTTTGGGAGCATCCTGGCCGAGCTGGTGCAAGAGCTGCCGCTGCTGCGCGCGTCCGTGGGCAAAGTAAAGCCCGTGCCGGAAAACCCGGTTGCAATACGCATGAGCGACGCCGTGTGGCCGCACCGGCGGACTTTCGTCACGCCGATGGCGGCCGTCGCCGGCGCCGTTGCCGACAACGTGCTGGCGGCGATGATCGCGGGCCGCCGTCTCGACCGGGCCTACGTGAACAACGGCGGCGACATCGCCTTTCACCTGGCGCCCGGCGCGCGGCTGACCGCCGGAATCGTAAATCGCGTGGACGCTCCCGGACTGGACGCGGACATGGCGCTGAACCACCATCGGCCGGAGCGCGGGCTCGCCACCTCGGGCTGGCGCGGGCGTTCGCTTTCGTTTGGGATCGCCGACGCGGTCACGGTGCTGGCGCAAAATGCCGCCCAGGCCGACGTGGCGGCAACGCTGATCGCCAACGCCGTCAACGCCGATCATCCGGGCATTATCCGCCTGCCCGCCGCCCAAATCAGGGACGACACCGATCTGGGTAAGCGGCTCGTCACCGTCGCTGTCGGCGCCCTGCCGGATTCGGTGGTGGACGAGGCGCTCGACGCGGGCGCCGCCGCAGCCGAATCGATGCGCCGCGCCGGGCTGTTGCATAGCGCCTATTTGGCGCTGTTCGGACGCGTTCGCGTCGTCGGCGAGCGCGAGGATAAACTTGAAAGGAACGAACGTGTGGGTGGGGGCCGGCCGGCAAGCGCAAGCGCGCCGAATCGATTGCCGGCCCCTGAATATGGAGTGCAAACAGAAGGGAGACGTGAGGCATGATGACAAGAAGAGCAATTTTGAGCGTCGCCGGGGCGGCGCTCATGGCAAGCGCTTTCGGCGCGGGTTCGGCCGCGGCCGAATCGATCAAGATCGGCGAAATCAACAGCTACTCGCGGCTGCCGGCCTTTACCATACCGTACCGCAACGGCTGGCAACTGGCGGTCGAGGAGATCAACGCCTCGGGCGGCGTCCTTGGCAGGACGCTCGAGGTAATCAGCCGCGACGACGCCGGCAAGCCCGGCAACGCGGTCAAGATCGCCGAGGAGCTGGTTTCCAAGGAGAAGGTCGCGCTCATCGCCGGGACGTTCTTCTCGCACATCGGACTGGCGGTCACCGACTTCGCCAAACAGCGCAAGGTGCTGTTTGTCGCGGCCGAGCCGCTCTCCGACGCGCTCACCTGGGCCAAGGGGAACCGCTATACATTCCGTCTGCGTCCGTCCACCTACATGCAGGCGTCGATGCTGGCGGAGCAGGCGGCCAAGCTTCCGGCCAAGCGTTGGGCCACGGTCGCCCCGAACTACAAGTACGGGCAGGACGCGGTGGCGGCGTTCAAGAAGCTCCTGAAGGCCAGGCGGCCGGACGTGACCTTCGTCAACGCGCAATGGCCGCCGCTCTTCAAGATCGACGCCGGTGCGACGACGCAGGCTCTGGCCAAGGCAAAGCCGGAGGCGATCTATAACGTGCTGTTCGGCGGCGACCTCTCGAAGTTCGTACGCGAGGGCAAGCTGCGCGGCCTGTTCGAGGGACGCGATGTCGTCAGCCTGTTGACCGGCGAGCCCGAATACCTCGACCCGCTGGGCAAGGAGACGCCGAACGGCTGGATCGTCACCGGCTATCCGTGGGATGCGATCGACACGCCGGCGCACAAGGCGTTCGTCAAGGCCTACCAGGCCAAGTTCAATGACTATCCGCGGCTTGGCAGCGTTGTCGGCTACAGCACGATAAAGGCGGTGGCGGCGATCATCGAGCGGGCGGGTTCGACCGATACCGAACGGCTGATCAAGGGCGCCGAGGGCGCCACGTTCGAGACTCCGGTGGGCAAGGTGACGTTCCGCGCCATCGATCATCAATCGACGATGGGCGCCTACGTGGGACGTACCGCGCTCAAGGACGGCAAGGGCGTGATGGTCGACTGGTTCTATGCCGACGGCGCCAAATATTTGCCGAGCGACGACGTCGTACGCAAGTTGCGCCCCGCGAACTAGGGTGCTTGGGACGGGCCGGGACGGCATCCGCTGGATGCCCGTTCCGGCGCGTCCGCGTGCCTAGGTAAAAACGGGCTTTCCCGTGAGCTTTTTTATCGTCCACGCCCTGACCGGGCTGGCCAGCGCGGCGTCGCTGTTTCTCGTCGCCTCGGGTCTGTCGATCATTTTCGGCGTCACCCGGATCGTCAATTTCGCGCACGGCTCGTTTTACATGCTGGGGGCGTATATCGCCTATTCGCTGGTCACGCGCGTCTCGGACTCGGTGATCGGGTTCTGGGGCGGGGTGCTGGCCGCCGCGTTCACGGTGGGGCTCGTCGGTGTCGCGGTCGAGATCGGCATTCTGCGCCGCATATACCGCGCGCCCGAGCTGTTCCAGCTCGTCGCCACCTTCGGCGTGGTGCTGGTGATTCAGGACGCGACATTGTTCATCTGGGGGCCGGAGGACGCGCTTGGTCCGCGCGCCGCCGGGCTCGACGGCTCGGTTCGGATTTTGGGCGAGTTGGTGCCGGAATACGATTTTGCGCTCATCGTCGTCGGACCCCTGGTGCTTGGCGGGCTGTGGCTGCTGTTTCACCGCACGCGCTGGGGCACGCTGGTGCGGGCCGCCACCCAGGACCGCGACATGGCCAGCGCGTTGGGCGTCAATCAGGCCTGGCTTTTCACCAGCGTCTTTTTCCTGGGCGCCTTTCTGGCCGGGCTCGGTGGCGCCATGCAGGTGCCGCGCGAATCGATCAGCCTGCTTATGGATTTGAACATCATCGCCGACGTCTTCGTGGTCGTCGTCGTCGGTGGAATGGGAAGCATCGTCGGCGCGTTTCTTGCCGCGGTCCTGATCGGCGAGCTCAACGCATTCGGCATCCTGATTTTTCCGGAAATCACGCTGGTGCTCATGTTCCTGGTGATGGCGGTGGTGCTGGTGGTCCGCCCCTGGGGATTGCTGGGAAAGCCGGAAATCGCCGGCACCGGCGGAGGCGAGCCGGAGCCGCCACTGGCGCTGCCCGGCGCGCACCTGCGGATCGCCATGGCCGCTTTTGTCGCGGCACTCGCACTGCTACCGCTCGTGGCCGACGAATTTACATTGGTGCTCGCCGTCGAAATTTTCATCCTGTCGCTGTTTGCCGCCAGCCTGCATTTCATCATGGGCAACGGCGGCATGGCCTCCTTCGGCCACGCCGCTTATTTCGGTCTTGGCGCGTATGGCGCGGCGATCGCCGTCGTGCACGCCGGTTCACCGATGGAACTGGCGCTGTTGCTGGCGCCGCTGGCCGCCGGGCTGGGCGCGCTTGTGTTCGGCTGGTTCTGCGTGCGTCTCTCGGGGGTCTATCTCGCCATGTTGAGTCTGGCGTTCGCGCAGATCGCCTGGTCGGTGGTGTTCCAGTGGTACGGCGTTACCGGTGGCGACGACGGCATGCTTGGCGTATGGCCGGCCGCCTGGGCAAGCGAGCGCATCGTTTTCTATTATTTGGTGCTCGTTCTATGCGTTGGCGGCGTGCTGGCGCTCCGGCGCATGAGCTTCGCGCCCTTCGGCTATGCGCTGCGGGCCGGCCGCGATTCACCTTTGCGGGCCGACGCCATCGGCATCGATTTGCGCCGCCAGAAGTGGTTCGCCTTCGCCATCGCCGGCGTGTTCGCGGGACTCGCCGGCGGGCTTTACGTTTTTTCCAAGGGCAGCGTATTTCCCGACGAATTGTCGATCCCGCGCTCGATCGACGTGTTGATGATGGTGTTGCTGGGCGGCGTTCAGACGCTGAGCGGTCCGCTCGTCGGCGCGGCCACCTTCGTCGGGCTCGAGGATCAGATCTCGCGCCTCGAATACTGGCGGGCGATCATGGGCGCCATCATCATCGGCATTTGCGTGCTCGCGCCGAAGGGCATCGTCGGCTCGGTGCGCGAGTTGGCCGCCGGTTGGAAGACTCGGCCATGACGGTGTTGCAAGTCTCCAATCTGGGAAAGTCCTTCGGCGGCGTCGACGCGGTCAAACAGGTGGAATTCTCGGTCGCCGCGGGTGAATTGTTGGCGATGATCGGCCCCAACGGCGCCGGCAAGACGACCTGCTTCAACCTGTTGAATGGTCAGCTGCGGCCGGATACCGGCAGCGTCCTGCTCGAAGGGCGCGAGTTATTGGGCCTCACGCCGCGCGAGATTTGGCGCCGGGGCGTCGGCCGCACCTTCCAGATCACCGCGACCTTCGGCTCGTTGACCGTGGCGGAGAACGTTCAGATGGCGCTGATCTCGAGCCGCGGCCGGGTGCGGGCGCTGTGGCCGCTCGCCACTCGTCTGTATCGCGAGGATGCGCTGGCGCTGCTCGATCAGGTCGGCATGGCCGAGCAGGCGGAACGGCCCTGCGGCGTGCTCGCCTATGGCGACTTGAAACGGATCGAGCTTGCGGTGGCCCTGGCCCACGAGCCGCGGCTCTTGTTGATGGACGAGCCGACGGCCGGAATGGCGCCCCGCGAACGCATCGAACTGATGTCGCTGGTCTCCGGTCTGGTGCGCGAACGTGGCATCAGCGTGCTGTTTACCGAGCACGACATGGACGTGGTTTTCGCCCACGCGGACCGCATCGTCGTTTTGAACCGGGGCGAGATCGTGGCGCAAGGCGCGCCGGAAGCGGTGCGCGCCGATCCAATGGTGCGAAGCATCTACCTCGGCGCCGGCGGCGCGTTGGGCCCGGATATGGAGAGCGCCCATGCCTGAGGCCCCGATGATCGAGGTGAACGGCCTGCATTCCTATTATGGCCGCGCCCACATCCTGGACGGAGTCAGCTTCGCCATCGGGCGCGGCGAAGTGGTGGCGCTGTTGGGGCGGAACGGCGCCGGCAAGACGACGACGCTCAAGAGCATTATCGGCCTGGTCCAGCCGGCGGAAGGCGAGATCATGTTCGATGGCGCCGCCGTCGCCGGGCTGGCGCCGCATGAGATATGCCGGCGCGGGCTCGGGTACGTGCCCGAGGAGCGGCGCATCTTCCCCGGCCTGACGGTCATGGAAAATCTGGAGGTCGGCCGCCAGCCGCCGCGCGATGGTAACGAAGCCTGGACCCCGGAACGGCTGTTCGCGCTGTTTCCCAACCTCGCGGAGATGCGCGACCGGCCGGGCGGCCGCATGTCGGGCGGCGAACAGCAGATGCTGACCATAGCGCGGACCCTGATGGGCAACCCGCGGGCGATCCTGTTGGACGAGCCGTCGGAGGGATTGGCCCCGGTCATCGTCGAGCAGATGGCGGAGACCGTCCGCGAGCTCAAGGCCGAAGGTGTTACGGTACTGCTTTCGGAACAGAATTTGCACTTTGCGCGCGCCGTAGCCGATCGCGCGACGATCATCGAGAAGGGACGCATCCGCTACGACGGCGATATGCAGGAGCTGGCCGCCGACGAAGAGGTGCGCTCGGCCTATCTCACGGTATGAATTGCCTGACTGAACGGGGGTCTGTGTGAGCGAATCCATTGTAGGCGTCGATGTTGGCGGGACCTTCACCGATCTCGTGGTGATGGAGCCCGCGACCGGCGACGTGCGCATTGCCAAGGTGCCGACGACGGTCGACAACCAGGCTTTCGGCGTTCTCGAGGCGCTGGAATCGGCCAGCGTGACGCTACCCGACGTGGCCAACATCAACCATGGCACCACGACCACCACCAACGCGCTGTTGGAGCGCAAGGTGAGCCGCTGCGGACTCATCACCACCAAGGGATTTCGCGATGTGCTCGAGCTGGGGCGCCGCACCAGGCCAAAGCCCTATGGCCTGCTGGGCGCTTTCGAGCCCCTGATCCCGCGCGAACGGCGCCTGGAGGTCGCCGAGCGCATGGATGCGCAGGGCAATATCGTCACGCCGCTCGACGAGGACGGCGTGCGCCGGGCGGCCGAGGCTCTGGTGGCGATGGACTGCGAATCGCTGGTGATTCACTTCCTGCACGCCTACCGCAACCCGGCGCACGAACGCCGCGCCGCCGAGATCGCCGCCGAAATCTGGCCGAACGACTACATCACCGCCGGGCACCACGTGCTTTCGGAATACCGGGAATACGAGCGCGGCACCACGGCGGCGGTCAACGCCGCCATCCAGCCGGTCCTGCACGCCTATATCGTCCGGTTGCAATCGGAGCTCAAGAGCCGCGGATTCGCCCACGATCTGTTGGTCATGCAGGGCAACGGCGGCAGCGTGTCGTCGGACATCGTCGCCGAGGCCGCGGTGTTCACGGTGATGTCGGGGCCGGCATCGGGCGTGATGGCGGCGGCGGCAATAGCGCGCGAAGAGGGCATCGACCGCGTCATCACCTACGACATGGGCGGCACCAGCTCGGACGTCGGCCTGGTCCAGGACGGCGTGCCCCAGGTCACCTCCGAGATGGAGCTGGAATACGGCATGCCCATCCACGTGCCCATGGTCGACGTGCACTCCATTGGCGCGGGCGGCGGCTCGCTCGCCTTCATCAACCACGCCGGCATGTTGCAGGTTGGGCCGGAAAGCGCCGGCGCCCACCCGGGGCCGATCTGCTATGGCCGCGGCGGCGAGCGCCCAACCGTCACCGACGCCAACCTGGTCCTCGGGCGGCTCGACCCCGATGGCTTGCTGGCCGTGGACCGGCCGGTTTCGGTCGACCGCGTGCGCGGGATTATCGCGGCCGAGATAGGCGGGCCGCTCGGCATGGACGGGGACGAGGCGGCGGCGGCTATCCTGCAAATCGGCAACGACCGCATGGCCGGGGCGATCCGCATGGTCACGCTGGCCCGCGGCCACGACCCGCGCGATTTTACGCTCTTCGCGTTCGGCGGCGCCGGGCCGATGCACGCGGCGGCGCTGGCGCGCGAGCTTGCGGTTCCCAAGGTGCTGGTGCCGGCCCGCCCGGGCATCACCAACGCCATCGGCTGCGTCACCGCCGATCTGCGGCACGACTACGTCAACACCGTGAATTCACCCTTGGCCACGCTCGATATCGCCGAGGCGCGCGCCATCATCGAGGCGCAGATCGAAGAGGGAAGAGCGACCATCGCGCGCGACGGCGTGGCGGTCACGGGCATCGAATTCCTGCACTTCGCCGACATGCAGTTCCAGGGCCAGACGCATATCCTGACGGTCCCGATCGCGGGCGCGGGCGTGACCGTCGAGGCGTTGCAGAAGGCTTTCGACGAGGCCTATTGGGCCCGCTTCGAAGTCGAGTTGCCGGAGGTTCGCGCCGTGCTGGTGAATTTGCATACCGCCGTGATCGGTCGTCGTGAAGGCGTGGCCCTGTCCGCGCTCGCCGGGCGGGCCGGGTCCGCGGGCCTCGCCGACGCCAAGGCCGCCGAGCGCCGCGTCTGGTTCGAAGAGGGTTGGCGCGCGACGCCGATCTACGACCGCGCCCGTCTGCCCGGCGACGCAATGTTCGAGGGGCCGGCAATCGTCGAGCAGCTCGACTGCACGACGATCGTCGAGCCCGGCAATCGCGTCGCGCTCGACCGGCTGGGCAATCTGATCATCGGGGTGGGCCCATGAGCGCGATCGATCCCGTCACCCTGGCGGTTATTCAGAACGGCTTGCAGCAGGTCTGCAACGAGATGGATTTGGCGTTCGTGCGCGCCGCCTTCAGCCCGGTGATCTCGGAGGCGATGGACCGCTCCGACGGCATCTACGCCGCCGAGGACGGCGCGCTCATCGCCCAGGGCGATCTTGGCTTGCCGATTTTCGTCGGCACCATGCAGTTCTCCACCCAGGCGGTGATCGCGCGCGCCCGCGATATCGTCCCCGGCGACGTGTTCATCGTCAACGACCCGTACCTGGGCGGCACCCATTTGATGGACGTGCGCTTCGTGCGGCCGTTCTTTTACCAAGGCAGGCTTTTTGCCTGGCTCGCCAACACCGGCCACTGGCCGGACACCGGAGGCATGGTGCCCGGCGGCTTTTCCGCCAACGCCACCGAAGTGGAGCAGGAAGGGCTGCGGCTGCCGCCGGTCAAGCTCTACAAGGGCGGGGAGATGGACGAGGAAATCCTCTCGATCATCCTCTCCAATATCCGCATCGCCGACGAGCGAATCGGCGACATCAAGGCGCAGGCGGCGGCCCTGACCGTGGGCGACAGGCGGCTGACCGAACTCCTCGACCGATACGGCGCCGAACAGGTGCAAAGCTGCATAGCCGAGCTCAGAGTCCGAGCGGCGCGGCAGATGCGCGCCGCTATCGCCACCATCCCCGACGGCGTTTACCAGGGCACCGCGACCGTCGATTCCGACGGGGTGGTCGACGAGCCGCTGAACATCCGCATGCGCGTGACCAAGCGGGGCGAGGATTTGTATTTCGACATGAGCGGTTCGAGCCCGCCCTGCCTCGGCCCAATGAACAGCGTCATCGCCACCACCCGGTCGTCCATCTACCTCGCCATCAAGCACATCTTTCCCGACGTGCCGATCAACGCCGGCACCTTCGAGCCGCTGCATATCGAGGATCCGGAGGGCACGTTCCTGTACGCCCGGTATCCCCGGCCGGTCTCGGGCTGCGCGGCGGAGGTGAGCCAGCGCATCGCCGAGGCCGTATTCGACGCGTTGGTGCCGGCCATACCGGACCAGCTGTTCGCCGCGCCGGCCGGCACCTCGGGCAATTTCGCGGTCGGCGGCTTCGATCCCGACCGCGGCCAGCCCTACGTCATGTACGTGATCTCGGGCGGCGGCTATGGCGGCTCGTCGCACGGCGATGGGCTGACGAATGGCTGCTCCACCATCGGCATCTCCAAGACCACGCCGATCGAAGTGATGGAACAACGCTACCCGGTGCTGTTCGAAGAGTATTCGCTGCACGAGGGGTCGGGCGGCGCGGGCAAATTCCGCGGCGGATTCGGCGTCAACTACACGATGACCTTGCGCCGGGGCAGCGCCCGGGCCTCGATGGTCATGGATCACGGCCGCTTCGGACCCAACGGGGCGCTCGGCGGCGCGAAAGGCGGCGTCAACAAGGTGGTGGTGCAGCGGGGGGACGGCGACTACCACCCGCCGCACCTGTCGAAGGACCAGGATATTCAGTTGGCGGCGGGCGAATCGGTGCGCGTCTCGACTCCGGGCGGCGGCGGCTTCGGTCAGCCGATGGAGCGCGACCCGGCGCTGGTCGCCCGCGACGTGGTCCGCGGCTACTACTCGGCGGACCAGGCCGAACGCCTGTTCGGCGTGATCGTCACTGGCGATCCCCCCGAAATCGACCAGGCGGCGACCGCCGCTTGCCGGGGAAAACAAGCCGCGGAGTGAGGCCAATCGTGGGTTCCGCGCGAATTACCGGGGCCAGCCGATCTCGTTAACGTCTTGTTAAGCCCAACAGGCTCAAAATATTCGCAATCCCGCAAACCAATATTTTCCCGAGCCAGCCATGAAACGTGGAACCATCGACGACATCCGCCGCGCGGCAAACCTGATCGAAAAGTGCGAGGTCGAGAACGCGCGCACGCAATCCGAACTCACGGACATGGCCAGGCGGCTGCAGGAGCTGGCGACCGACCTCACCGCCGTCGCCGTGCGCCGGGCCGTCGGCGTCTGAGCCAGCCCTTATCGGTCGCCAATTCCGTCCAAATAACCGGAGTAATCGCGGCGCCGCCCTGACCGGCGCGCGCCTACTTGCGCTCGGGATTTAAATATTGTTTAAAAAATCAAATACTGTATTATTTTTTGGGTCGATAATCCAGCGGAACGGGTTCAAGGATGAGGGCGGGCGCCATGGAATTCACCACATTGCTTTATGAACGCGACGGGCGGATCGCGCGCATCACGCTGAACCGGCCCGAGCGCCTGAACGCCATAAACGGGGAGATGCCGGGCGAGATCGCCGCCGCGGTGGCCCAGGCAAACGACGACGACGGCGTGCACGCGATCATCCTCGGCGGCGCCGGGCGGGCGTTCTGCGCCGGTTACGACCTCAAGGAATACGCCGAAAAAACCGGCCCGGATTCCCTCACCCAGGAAATGCCGTGGGACCCGATGAAGGACTACAGGCTGATGGGCGCGAACACGGCTCATTTCATGAGCCTGTGGCGCAGCTT